>JAAEOZ010000667.1 GCA_024222685.1 Gammaproteobacteria bacterium
AATTGCTGTCATAGTCAGAACCGAGCTGATACAGATATTCCCAACTGTAAATACCTGAGTCGTGGTTGTCGTCAAAAACCAGTTTCAGCGCATAATGTCCAACGGCTTCTATCTGAGAAATGTTGACGTCTTCTTTACCCATCTGCAGCACTTCCTGGCCGGGGCCATGACCCCGTACTGCGGCAGAAGGAGAATATACGCGTAGATATTCGGTCGGTAGTTTAAAGCTGCTGCCATCGGCGAAGCTCAGTTCGAGTACTTTTGACAACTTATGAAGGTTGATTTCGGTGGGTTTTATCGAAGGCATTTTTGATACCCGGGTTAGAGAATGTACTGACTCAGATCTTCTTCGAGGGACAGTTCACCGAGGTGTTGATTGACATAGTCAGCAGTAATTTCTACTTTTTCTCCATCCATATCGGAGGCGTTAAAGCTAACGGTTTCGAGTAGTCGTTCCATCACGGTATGGAGTCGCCGGGCACCGATGTTTTCCTGTTTTTCATTGACCTGGTAGGCCACTTCGGCAATGCGTGCGAGCCCATCTTCGGTAAAAGATAGTGCTACACCTTCGGTTGCCATCAGCGCGATATACTGTTCGGTCAGGGAGGCATTCGGCTCGCTGAGAATGCGAATGAAGTCACCAACCGTGAGTGCCGATAGTTCTACCCGTATCGGTAAACGACCCTGTAACTCCGGGATCAAATCACTGGGCTTGGATAGATGAAAAGCACCCGATGCGATAAACAGAATATGATCGGTTTTTATCATGCCGGCTTTGGTGGAAACCGTGCATCCCTCCACCAGAGGCAGCAAATCTCTCTGTACACCTTCGCGCGAGATATCGGTACCACTGGTTTCCTGACGTTTGGCAACCTTGTCGATTTCGTCGATGAAGACGATTCCGTTCTGTTCGGCGTTTTCGAGTGCCGACAGCTTTAGCTCGTCTTCATTTATCATTTTGGCCGCCTCTTCGTCAGTAAGCAGCTTAAGCGCATCTTCTACGCGAAGTTTACGGGTTTTGGCTTTCTGATTACCGAGATTCTGGAACAGGCCCTGCAGCTGATTCGTCATGTCTTCCATACCGGGTGGTGCCATAATTTCGATGCCGACGCTGGGCATTTGTAAATCAATCTCAATTTCACGGTCGTTGAGTTTGCCTTCGCGTAGCATTTTGCGAAACTTCTGGCGTGTGCTGGCAGCGGAATCATTAGCCTCATCTTCGAAATCATTCGGACGAGGTAGCAAGGTATCGAGCACTTTTTCCTCGGCAGCATCCTCTGCGCGATGACGAACACGAGCGACTTCGGCTTCACGCATGCCTTTCACCGAGACATCAACAAGATCGCGAATAATCGACTCTACATCGCGCCCGACATAGCCAACTTCGGTAAATTTGGTTGCTTCAACCTTGATAAATGGTGCGTTCGCGAGCCTTGCCAGGCGCCGCGCAATTTCTGTCTTGCCGACTCCTGTCGGCCCCATCATCAATATATTTTTCGGGGTGATTTCATTGCGTAACAGCTCGCTTACCTGCTGTCTACGCCAGCGGTTTCGTAATGCAATAGCGACAGCACGCTTGGCGTTGTCCTGACCGATGATGTGGCCGTCCAGCTCCTGTGTAATTTCTCGCGGAGTCATGGGTGACTGATTAATCGATAAAGTTTCCATGTCAGGATTCGCCGTAGTTAAGTTCTTCGAAGTTATGATTCAAATTGGTGTATATACAGATACTTCCGGCGATTTCGAGGCCTCGTTGTACAATTTCCCGCGCGCTGAGTTCCGTGGTATCGAGCATGGCGCGAGCGGCAGCCTGAGCGAATGCGCCGCCGGAACCTATCGCCATCAGATCATCTTCGGGTTCGATAACGTCACCGTTGCCGGAAATAATCAGGGATGCCTCTTTATTGGCGACACAGAGCAATGCTTCGAGTCGGCGCAGTATTTTGTCGGAACGCCAGTCTTTGGCTAGCTCAACGGCAGCACGAACCATCTGACCATTGTGTTTTTCGAGCTTCGCTTCGAATAGCTCGAACAGCAGGAAGGCATCTGCTGTACCTCCCGCAAAACCGGCGATCACCTGATTCTTGTACAAACGTCTTACTTTGCGGGCATTGCCTTTCATAATGGTGTTGCCCAGGCTGACCTGTCCGTCACCACCTATCACGACGCTATTACCGCGACGCACGGATAGTATGGTTGTACCTCTGTATTGTTCCAAAATGTGACCCCGAATGACAGATATTGGGAAAAGATTGTAGCAGGCTGATATAGGGATGGTTATACCAAATGCAAGAGTTGACTGGGTTTTTATAAGAGGAAGGTATTGATTCTAGTAGAGCACATAGCAGGGGAAAAATCTTAACAGCGTAGTTTGGTAGCTATTCGCTGCCTGGATACTCTTTAAAAAAGCCGCCAATTTCATCAGCCATAAGACGCTGAAAGTAAATTTTGGAAACATTATTACTGTTACCAAAGGAATATTCTAAAGAATCTATATTGGAGAACACGACAGATTCGTGAAAAAAATCGTCTGAACTCAATTCTCTCTGAGTGGGGAATTTCAACAATATGGGATCAACATCGACCTTCTTTGCCGCATACAATAGCTCTTTATCTTTCTCTCCAGACCATATTACAAATGCTATTTGGTCTTCAGATATCTGATAAAAATTGCCATACACAAACTCTATGAGTTGAAGGTCTTTACAGGCAGCCAATTTGGGCTCGCTACCATTACAGTCTCTGTCGATCGCTTTGTAGACCCCAATAATGCTTGGCTTGGTATCTATTGACAGGTTTGAACATGATATTAGAGAAAATAAAGTAACAAGAATGGATAGTATTTTCATGGTATTACTTCCAGGGATACTCTATCGTAATGCGCGTTCTTTGATCTATCCAATCGTAGACCAACTTTGCATTACCTATATCCAGGTGTATGCAACCTCCTGTAGCACCGCCATTTCCAGTGTAAGTTGCAGGGTTTGGCCACTCGTGAATAAATATGCCACGCTGGCCCCATATTAAAATTGAAAAATTCATTTGACAAGGTAACGTAACGCCTGCGTAGTCGCAAACATACTCCCGACTAAAGTAAGGGTTTACTTTTGTACCTTTTTTTGACGGATCGATAGTCATATCTGTCGGGTACTTTAATCCCTGTTTTCCCAGACCAGGTTGTCAATCGCTATCTTAACCGTGCCCTGACTCACCACCAGGGATGTTGCCAACTGTGGCTCAGAAGGTATTAAACCCCCGGAAAAGTGTATAGTTAACCTGGGTGCCGACATTGGTCTATTACGG
>JAAEOZ010000668.1 GCA_024222685.1 Gammaproteobacteria bacterium
ATCTCTTTTTCATTGATTTGAGTATGTTGACCGCTTCTGTTTGTCGCTCATCATTAACCACAAACGTTTTAACTGCCTCCATACTATCAACGATATAGTCTAGATATGCAGCTGAACCACTGCCACCTAAAAACAGGTACGTCAATAATAAAGCCATGATCAAGTCTCCCGGCTAATTTAATTGAGCGGATTTGACTGCCGCATCAATTGCTGCGCTACGTGCATCAAATATTCGGTCCCATTCTTCGGGTGTTGTCACCTCTATTAGAGCTTTTCGTTTTTCCAGTATGCGCTGCTGATTCAACCGTATTTCGTTATTCGATGCTTTGGTGAACGCGTCGAATTCAGCACGGGTCGTATCGTAATTTGCATTTAGTTTTCTGATCTGCTTCTGTCGTTCCGCCTTACTACCAGAAAGCGATTCCAATTCTTTAACCAGCTCATCAACTATCGCAACGGCCTTCGTTTCGCGCTCGGAATCATCTATAGCGAAGCGAATCTCAGTGCGAAGATCATCGAAGGCCTGATTCTCAGCTTCAGCCCGGCTCACGTCTTCATTTCCTGCGCACCCCGCAATGAACATCGCGAGCAGTGATAATTTTACTATCAGAAATTTCATGCAGCTTGTCCTTTGGTATCATAGCTGCCAGCGTTAGCTGGGCTAGCCATTTCTTGATTCATACTAGGGCTATGGAAGCCTAACCGATAGATCGCTATTGCGGTAGCCAATCAATGCGCATAAGAGAGCTCAAAATGACAGAAAAAGACAGCGAGAATAGCGGTATTACCAGACGGGAGTTTCTTGAAGGGACCGGCTTGGCTTCCTTAGCAGTGGGTGTCACAGGAATGCCGCCTTTGGCATCTGCGCAAACGAAAGTGAAGCCCTCAATTGGGACTCCTGATAAACGCTACAACATCTTGTTTATCCTCACTGATCAGGAACGCTACTTTGATCCCACATCTTTACCAGCGAGATACTCGCTACCGGGAAGGGAGCGACTGCAGCGCGAAGGGACGTCCTTTACTAATAATCAGATCGGAACGTCTGTTTGTAGCTCTTCGCGATCAGTTATCTACACGGGTCAGCATATTCAGCATACCAAGGTATTCGATAACCTCGGTTTCCCCTGGTCCAATGAGCTGTCTCTGGATACTCCTACAATCGGCGCATACCTGCAGGAGGCGGGGTACTACCCGGCCTACCAGGGCAAGTGCCACATGCTTGATGCACTGGAAGAAATCGAGATCGGGGATGCGCCTGACGTTAGCCTGGATGAGCTGAACAAAGTGATGCAGCAATAC
>JAAEOZ010000669.1 GCA_024222685.1 Gammaproteobacteria bacterium
ATCACCCTCAAAATGAAACCCCAATGCGGTGAGTGTCACCGGGACTTTTTTCTGGATCCGGTTCTGATAAGGATATCGCGGGTGCTCACGGGCTATGACCAGCGGGGTTATCAGCAGTATCAGGTTGACGCTCGCCCAGGCCAGGTTGAAAAAATAAGCATCTTTCTCGATACCGAAATAGTAAAACTCGCCCAGTCCTTTCAGGATTGCAAACAGCGTAATGGCAAGGACAATCAGCGAATACTTCGACGACTGCAAATCGAATGAGCTGACATCGCTACTAATCCCCTTGGGCGTCACTTTGAAGGACAGTTTCTTCGGCAGGATAAGATCAAATATACCGCGAAAAAGTGCTACCGATATAGTATTTTCATAAGCGCTGGCCCATACAAGCCTCGGCCAGCCGGGTATTAGCAACTGGCTTAAAATCGGCAAGCAAATCATGAATGGTAGCAGATAGGCCAACAGGGTCGATACGTCGGCAAAAATAGGGTGCCAGTGGAACAACAGATAAAACAGCGGTGCAGCAAAGAAAATGACCCGCGCGATGGGGAAAAAGAAATAATACTGTGAAGCGAAGTAACCAAGCCGGTGACGCAAGGGTAATCCTCTCATAATCAACGGGTTATCCTTGAAAAACACCTGCAAGCAGCCCTGCATCCACCGAGTTCGCTGCAATAAATACGACGACAGGTTTTCGGCATTGAGGCCGACGGCAAGGTTTTTACCCACGTAGCGGGATTCCCAGCCCCTGGCATGAATATGCTGGCTGGTATGGATATCCTCGGTGATACTCATCAGTAGTAGCCCACCGACGTCTTCCAGAGCCTTACGCCGAAACACCGCACCGGTGCCGACAAAAAAAGCGCCACCCCATTTATCGCGTCCAGTCTGGATACCATGATGAAAAAAGTCCTGCTCATCCGGGACTGCGTTGGGGGTGCGTAGAGAGTTTTGAAAAATATCCGGGTTATAAAAGTGATGCGCGGTCTGCACAAACCCTACCTTCGGGTCGGACAAAAACGGAACCGTTTCATCCAGAAAGCCTGCTACCGGCAAATGGTCGGTATCGAAAATCAAAACCAGTTCACCGTTGGTCTGTTGCAGGGCATTGTTAATATTGCCGGCC
>JAAEOZ010000670.1 GCA_024222685.1 Gammaproteobacteria bacterium
CAGCGCCCACCCGATGAATGTCCGCTTCTCAGCGAGAGCGGACGTTGCCAGCCGAGCCAGCGATGCCTGCATTCGGCCAGTAGCGGACCTTCGACTCCCTCGGACGACAACCTGCCGGGGCTAAGGTATGCTTCACGCTGGTGCCGCGCTCCGTGGAATGCGTAACCCCACTGGGTTGGCCAATATGGCGATCGACTGACATCCTTTTATCGCGCTCAACACATATGTCAGTACACAACTGTTATGTACAGTATGATCATGTGATGAATTATGGTTGGTAAGATGATACGGGTGTTTTTTATGAATGATGAGCGAAAGGAATTGGTTGAGAAAATGAATCATGGAGTAAGCAGGTTATCGCCAATATCGCGAAAATTATATTTCTCATTATGCGATGAATTTCTCTCGCATCATAGAGGAGATACAATAAAGACATCCTTGCGTCAATATTCAAAGCACATCGGGATCAAAGCACAAGGGATTGCAGATGCAATCAATCAAATCCAACTCGCTTTCAACGAAATACATTTGAATACGTTTCAGAAGTTTAAGTATGATTTTGTTTTTAGCGCAGAAGAAGATGATGCTTCATTAACTATTTCACGTGTAGACAATATGGATGAAATAAAGCGTGCAATGAAAATTATCGGGAACAAAACATTAGACGACCATACATGCCACTAACATACTAATAAATAAGTTATGGTACATAACAAGGCCCTTCCAGCCGAAGCAACAGTCGGTAAGCTACCTTCGCGCGGCTGAAGGGAGGCGTTAGGCGCCGAATAGATTAAAGTCATCAACAAGAGAACACCAGAGATGATATCCAATAACAACCAATTGAAAGCATACTGTATTTTTTGTGGATCGACTGTCGGTCAAATAAGTGACCGCACAGAAGAGCGTGTAACCGCTGTATATGATTGC
>JAAEOZ010000671.1 GCA_024222685.1 Gammaproteobacteria bacterium
ATTGTGACTTGCTGTGGTATTGTATCAGCGCCTGTACCTTGTATTTCATAAACCTGGTATAGCCAAAAGCTACCTTGGCTCTCGTGCAATGAAACTCTAATAAGCGAGTTTGAAACGAAATTGCGTTGATAGTTGAAGCTGAGCGTTGCCGTAATGGCATCCTTCATATAAATGCTACGCGAGACGCGACTGCTAGAATAGTCGACAGTCCCGTACATTTGCATTGCCCCGTTTTCAATATCGATATCTCCTGCTGACAGAAAATCCGCCCAAGGCGCGAGCCAATCTGTATCGCCATCATTGTTATCCCAGTTATCATTATTAAACTCATCCCGTACGGTATGGGTCGCATAAGGTGAAGAAGGCGGTAGCGGGGTCGTTGTGGCCGTGACAACTATTTCATCGATATAGACATCATCCTGATCGCTACTGGCATCAGCCATAAAGCGAATCTTCATGTTGGTAGGGAAGGTGTAATCTGTCTTGTCGATGAGAATGCTTTC
>JAAEOZ010000672.1 GCA_024222685.1 Gammaproteobacteria bacterium
GCCGCGATATTCACCAGCATATTGCTGGAATCCTGCGAAATACTGGCCGCCTGGAAAGCAATCAGAATTGTCAGCCCGTTCTTGAATAGATTATCGTTAAAGGCACCGAGTAACTGGGTAACAAAAAAAGGTAGAAATCGGCGACTACCTAGTAATTTCATGGAGTCTGACATAGGGCGCTCCCGTCTAATTTAAGTACATCAATCGGAATCCATTAACCAGGACCGATTCCGATCCATTAAGCGTTTTGCTAATAAGGTAAAAAAAAGCAAAGCACTGGCCGACAATACTATCGCAGGTCCCGTCTGCCAGTCGAAATGAAATGAACTGGTCATACCGCCTAGCAGTGATCCAATGCCAAACATTGCGCTGAATAATACCATCTGTTCTGGGCTCTGACTGATTAGACGTGCACTACTGGTCGGAATAACGAGTGCAGCGGCGATGAGTAATACACCCATGACCTTCATCATCACTGCTACCAGCAATGCAATCATTAGAAACATGAGAAACTGAGTCTGCTTGACTTTAATACCTTCTGCCTGTGCGATTTCGTGACTTACCGATACCGCGACAAAAGACTGCCAGTGCCGTACCAGCAGGAATAGCAGAATAGCCACTGTCGTTGCAATCATCAACAGGTCATACCTGGTGGTGGCTAGCAAGTCACCAAACAGGATCGACTCCAGACTGATATTCTGATTTGGCATGGTACCGAGTAGTATTAACCCGGCTGCCAGGCCACTATGCGAAATAATGGCAAGCGTGGTTTCCGACAGTGCATTATTGAAACTGCTGACCCGACTTAGCGATATCACAATAAGCAAAACCACCGCAAGCACACCGAACATTGGATGTAATTGCAGTGCGATGCTTATGCCGGCGCCGAGTACGGCTGCATGGCCGAGTGTATCGCTAAGAAAAGCCAGACGTTGCCAGACCATAAGACAGCCCATCGGCGCAGCTATGGTGACCATCAATAGTCCTGCGATCAGGCTTCGGATCACAAAGTCATCAAGTAGCTCAATCATGCTGATGACCGGTAACATCGTGCACATGATCATGGTGATGTGTATAAACGGCTAAAGACGGAGCTGTCTGGCCACCAAATAACGCCAGATACTCCGGGTGCTGACTGACCGATTCCGGCAGGCCGGAGCAGCATAAATGTTGATTCAGACACAACACCTGGTCGGTTTTCGACATCACCAGATGCAGGTTATGCGATACCAGTAATACCGCACAATTGAGTCGGTTTCGAAATTCGCCGATAAGTTCATACATTTTAACTTCGCCTGTGATATCGACACCAGCGGTCGGCTCGTCGAGTACGATGAGGTCTGGTTTACCGAGTGTAGTACGCGCTAGCAACACCCGTTTAAGTTCTCCTTCAGACAATGACTGAACCTGTCGACGCCTTAAATGTAAAACTTCAGTTTGTGAAAGAGCCTGATCAACTTCAGACTCTGAAACCGCTTGAGTGAGTTGCATGAGCCGGATGACGGTTAGCGGCATTAGTGGATTAACGTAAACCTTTTGTGGTAGATAGCCAATACGTAAATTATCTGCGCGTTCGATGCTTCCGTTATGCGCTTGAAGTAAGCCGTTTACAATACTGGTTAAGGTCGATTTTCCAGCTCCATTGGGGCCGATAATCGTGGTAATTTGACCTCGGTATAGCTCGAAACTGACCGAATCAAGAATATATCTTTTTTTGCTACGAAAACTGATGTCACGTGCTTTTATGAGCAATTCAGAGTTCATTTTTGCTGGCAATCCGCACAAAATCCGGTGACTTCAACGACTGAATGATCGATTACAAAACCGACCCGGCTGGCTTCTGAATGCAGTGTGGACGCCGGTTTGTCGAGCTCAGCTACCTTTTCACAGCCTTTGCAAATGAGAAATTGTGCTGCACCCTGATGGCCTGGATCAATACATCCAATAAATGCATTGCGACATTCGATGCGATGAATCAAACCCTCTTCGAGTAAAAAATCGAGTGCACGATAAACAATAGGTGGTGCGATCTGTGCGTTTACATCAGCCTTATTAATCTGCGCCAGAATATCGTAGGCACCCATCGGCTGGTGCGATTGCAATAATATTTCCAGTACCTGTTGCCGACGTGGGGTGAGTTTGAGTCGCCGCAATTTGCATAAATCTCTGGCCGTTGCCAATAGCTCATGCTGGCAAAGTCGGTGATCGTGGTGCTCAAAAGCAAGGCAATGTCGGGTTTTATCGGATGACATAATGTTATATTATAACGTAACCAAATTGATTACCATCCCCAACCATGCGCTGCCTTTTATTGCTGTATTGCCTGCTACTGAATGCAGTTCAGGCTGAGATTTCGGTTGTCACCTCAATTCGACCTCTGTATCAAATAACAGCGGCCATCATGCAGGGTATCGGCTCACCTGAATTGCTCATCAAAAGCGAACATTCCACACATCATTTTGCCTTTAGACCGTCTCACTTCAGGATGTTGCAGAAGGCCGATCTGGTGATCTGGATCGACCGCCACTTTGAAGCTGGTTTTCAACGAATAGCTGAGATACTACCTGATAAAACCCGTCAACTTGAGTTACTGTCGACGCTGGGAATGGAAAATCAGGATGGACACATCTGGTATTCACCGAAGCATTTATACGAAATTAGTAACCATATTGCAGCTCGGCTCGGCGAGCTTGATGCCGGTAATCAGGCTGTCTACCAAAGAAACAAAGTAACATTTCAACAACAAATCGATCATTGGCGACAGGCAGTTGAATTGCTTCTTACAAAAAACAAGCCACGTATTTTACTCGAACACGACTTCCTACAGCATTTCGGCGAAGAGTTTGAATTAAGGGCACTGGCAGTGATTCACAATAATCATGATCAGCACGGCGGTATAAAGGCATTGCAGCTTATTGAACAACAATTGCTAACTCATCCAGCCAAATGCCTCATCAGCAATAAAGCCCATATTTCCAGCATCGGTAAAAACCTAACCGACCAGTTTTCCCTGTCCAGCCATTCAATTAAATCATTTGCCAATGAAGGTGATATAGCAACTCGGTTTTTGCGTCATTTACAACATCTAGGCAGGATATTGGCTAGCTGTTAAGTAACCCCGGATAAGATGCTTCTATATTGCTATAGGTAGATAGAATTGCGTTGTTTTGTGGCTCGGGCTACAGTCAGAATCGTTAAAAAACCACCGAATTAACAAGATACCGAGCTGACTATGATTAAGCCCATTGGATCCGAAACCCTGAAGCCGCTATTCGTTGCTGACGAAAACGAACGCAACATGCTTGTCGCAGAAGCCCAGAACCTTCCCGATATACTGGTCAGTTCCGCTACTGCGGCCAATGCGGTGATGCTTGGAGGTGGCTATTTCAATCCTTTAGGCGGATATATGAATCTGCCGGATGCACTCGCTGTGTCCAGAAATATGACCATGACTTCGGGCCAGTTCTTCCCGGTACCGATCCTCAATCTGGTGGAATCCGTAGATTCGATAGGTGAAGCAAAACGCATTGCACTGCGGGACCCGAACGTCGAAGGCAACCCGGTGGTAGCGATTCAACAGATCGAAGCAATTGAAACCGTTAGTGATGAGCAAATGGCTGAAATGACTGAAAAAGTCTACGGCACGACCGATCCTGAACACCCCGGTGTCGAAGCCTTTAATGCCCAGGGACGAATCGCCATCAGCGGGCCGATTCAGGTATTGAACTACAGTTATTTTGAGACCGAATTCGCCGACACCTTCCGTACAGCGGTTCAGATCCGCGAAGAAATAGAACAACGCGGGTGGCAGCGGGTCGTCGCTTTCCAGACTCGTAACCCGATGCATCTGGCGCACGAAGAACTATGCCACATGGCCATGGATCGACTGAATTGCGATGGACTGGTGATTCATATGCTGCTCGGCAAACTCAAGCCGGGTGATATTCCGGCAGATGTGCGTGATGATGCAATTCGCACGATGGTGAAATACTATTTTGCTGAAAACAGTGCGATGGTTACCGGCTATGGCTTCGATATGCTTTATGCGGGGCCTCGTGAAGCGGTGTTACACGCATATTTCCGCCAGAATATGGGGGCCTCACACTTTATTATCGGTCGTGATCATGCCGGCGTTGGCGATTATTACGGTGCTTTCGATGCGCAAAGCATTTTTGATGATGAAGTTCCAGAGGCTGCGCTGGATATAGAGATTTTTCGTGCAGATCACACCGCCTGGTCGACCAGGCTCAATCGTGTTGTGATGATGAATGAAGCGCCGGACCATACCAAGGAAGACTTTGTATTGTTATCCGGTACTAAAGTACGGGAAATGCTGGGACAGGGCATGGCGCCGCCGAAAGAGTTTTCGCGGCCAGAAGTCGCCGAAATTCTGATTAACTATTATCGCTCGATAGCCTAGTTAATAAATTGTGATAGAGGGCATCAATCGGTACGGCAATGCGATACACTACGAGATATTGTTAATCCTGTAAGTCTCGATATCTGTTCTTCACGACATGACCGAAGTCGCACTTTCTGATACCCCTTTCACGCTGGACGATCTGAAATCTCTGGTTGCGTCGGATATGCAACGCGTGAACCGGGTTATTACCGATAATCTTGCGTCGAATGTTGTGCTCATCAATCAGCTCAGTCAGCATATTATTCTCAGCGGTGGCAAGCGTCTTCGCCCCATTCTGGTGTTGCTGGCTGCGAAAAGCTGTCATTATGAGGGCGAGAATGATGCACTGCTCGCCGCTGTAATCGAATTTATCCACACCGCGACACTGTTACACGATGATGTCGTCGACGACTCAGGAATGCGTCGTGGACAGGAAACCGCGAGTAGTATCTGGGGAAACGAAGCAGCAGTACTGGTCGGCGATTATCTGTATTCTCGGGCATTCCAGATGATGGTACGCGCGCAGTCAATGCGGATTATGGAATTGCTGTCTAATGCGACCAACACGATTGCGCAGGGTGAAGTATTACAGTTACTGAATGTTAACGACCCTGATACCAGTGAAGAAAAATACCACGAAGTCATTTACGGTAAGACAGCCTGCCTGTTCGAAGCGGGGGCACGCATTGGTGCCATGCTTGCTAATTGCGATCCTGTAGCTGAAGATGCCATAGCAGCCTACGGTAAACATCTGGGCACGGCATTTCAGCTAGTTGACGATGCGCTTGATTACAGTGCCAATAGCGATGAACTGGGAAAAAATGTCGGTGATGACCTGGCCGAAGGTAAGCCGACACTGCCGTTAATATACGCCATGCAACGGGGAAATCATCAGCAATCGAAATTGATTCGTACCGCAATAAAACAGGGTGGACTCGAGCACATTGATGCGATTACCGCTGTCATCGAGGAAACCGGCGCGCTCGATTATACCTTTGCGCAGGCGAAGACCGAGGCAGAGAAGGCTAAATTGTCGATTGATTTTTTAGCACCAGGGGAATACAGGCAGGCCTTGATGTTTCTGGCTGATTATGCAGTTGAGAGGCGGTTTTAACCCTGCTTAATATGCGGAACTAAACCCTATCAAAAAACCCAATATCCTCTGGATTTGCACCGACCAGCAACGCTCTGACAGTCTGGGCTGCTATGGTAATTCAGTGGTACGTTCTCCCAATATTGATTCCATCGCACAAGCAGGCGTTCGCTTTAATCGACATATTACACCGATACAGATTTGCTCACCGAGTCGCGCAACAATGATTAGCGGGCTTTACCCGCGCAATCATCAATTAATCACCAATGGGATGAAACTACCTGAAACGGTTCCGACACTCACCCAGGCGCTTGTTGATAATGGTTACCGGACACATGCGGTTGGCAAGCAACACCTGCAACCGATACTGGCGCCTGCTGAACTCAATATGCCAGATTCCCGCGCTTTCTGGAAAAAACCGGACGCTGCATCGTGGAAGGGCCCTTTTTATGGCTACCAGACCATTGATTTATTACTGGGTGAATCCGATACGGCCCAGATTGCCGGACACTATGCGCACTGGTTACAAGAGAATTACCCA
>JAAEOZ010000673.1 GCA_024222685.1 Gammaproteobacteria bacterium
CTAGTAACCGATCAACGCGGTTGCGACATTACCCAGCAGATTATTCGGGTCGAAGATGGAAAGGTCTTTTTAAACCGAACGCTTATGCCGGGTATGATAACCACCGATGAAGTAATTATTCGACAGGACTGTCTTTGCTACCTGATGGAAGATTATCATCCAGAGCTAGATAATCCGGGGGATCATTAATTCCTGATAAAAAATAACGCGGATCGATCGCGGTGTCCTTGAAATCCTGGATTTAATCGTCGAAAAATCTGGATTTAATCCACCGGTCTATCGAGAAAAACCCACCACCCCATACAATACTGGCCAGTAGCATCACTCCGTACAACTGGTGCAAGGCAAGCCCCGCTCCTTTTGCCAGAGTCGCGTAGTAGGAAACCACCGCAACAATGTTGATAAAGGACACTGCTATTGCCACAAATCGAGTGCCTAAACCGGTAACCAGGAAAACTGGGAAAACCAGTTCGCCAAAGGTAGCCAGGTAAGCAGCCATCTCGTAATCAAGCAATGGAACAGCATATTCGTATTCGAAAACTGCCAGGTTTTGTTCCCAGTTGTTGAATTTCCATAACCCGGAGCTGAAAAAAACCCAGGCGACATAAACCCTGAAAAATAAAAGTAGTGGTGACTGCAGGCTTGACAGTAAATCACTTATCGTTCGCACTGGCGCTTCCAGTGTATTCGCTAGACCCATTAGTATTCCCCGCTATCTATTGTAATGGTAACCATATGATTAGCGTTGATTCAGAAAGTTCGGTCTACATTGCGGTAATTCGGGCCGCCTGTGCCTGTAAACTCGCTAGCGCTGACTGGGCATCGGCAAGTTTTGCTTTTTCCCTGTTTACAACTTCGTCCGGCGCATTGGCAACAAACTTTTCATTGTTCAATTTCCCCTCCAGTCGTTGTATATCCTGTTGGTGTTTCTGTATCTTTTTGTTTAGCCGTTGTAGCTCGGCATCTTTGTCTATCAGCCCGGCCAAAGGTATCAACAAACTCATGTCGCCCACCAGTGAAGTGGCTGATTCCGGTGCCTGTTCGTTATCATCAAGCCATGAAATAGATTCCAGCTTTGCCAGAGATACCAACAGGCCGTGATTGTCTTCTATACGTTGCTGATCAGAATTACTTCCGTTCTGGCAAATTACAGGTAAAGGCTTTCCAGGTTTTATATCCTGTTCAGAACGAATCTGGCGTACACCCATGATGAATTGTTTAACCCATTCGAGTTCCATGATCGCGGCTTTGTCGATTTTGTCCACTTCGGGTTGCGGGTAGGGTTGCAGCATGATGGTGTCGCCCCCGGATTTAACAGAGACGCCAGCCAGTGGCGCGACTTTTTGCCAGAGTTCCTCGGTGATAAACGGCATAATCGGGTGCAACAGTCGCAGCCAGGCTTCCAGTACTCGAATTAGTGTGCGCCGTGTGCCGCGCTTTTGACCGGCACTGGCATCGTCGCTGTAAATCACCGGTTTGGATAATTCAATGTACCAGTCACAGTAATCGTTCCAGATGAATTCGTATAACTCCTTCGATGCCAGGTCGAAGCGGTAGGCTTCGAGGTGGCGTGCGACTTCGCCCTCGACCTGTTGCAGTCGTGAGATGATCCAGCGGTCGGTCAGTGACAATTCAACTGCGTTGTCTCCGAGTCCGGTATCTTCACCTTTGGTATTTTGCAGTACGTAACGTGTTGCATTCCAGATTTTGTTACAGAAGTTGCGGTAACCTTCGATGCGGCCCATGTCGAACTTGACATCGCGTCCGGTGGAAGCCAGTGCAGTGAATGTAAAGCGTAGTGCGTCGGTGCCATAACTGGCGATGCCATGCGGGAAATCCTGGCGTGTCTGTTTTTCGATTTTGGCCGCCAGTTGTGGTTGCATCATGCCGCTGGTACGCTTCTGAACCAGTGCCTCGAGGTCAATACCGTCGATCAGGTCTATCGGGTCGAGCACATTTCCCTTGGATTTGGACATCTTCTGGCCATGCGAATCGCGCACCAGACCATGCACGTAGACTTCGTGGAATGGCATGCGGCCATCCATGAACTTAAGTCCGAACATGATCATACGCGCAACCCAGAAGAAAATAATATCGAAACCGGTGACGAGCACCTGGGTCGGGTAAAAATCTTTCAGACGCTCGGTATCCTCGGGCCAGCCCAGTGTCGAGAAAGGCCAGAGTGCGGATGAGAACCAGGTATCGAGCACGTCTTCGTCCTGGCGCAGTACGACATCGGCGGAGATATTGTGTTGTGTGCGGATTTCTGCTTCGTTATGTCCGACGTAGATATTGCCCTGGTCGTCGTACCAGGCCGGAATGCGGTGTCCCCACCAGATCTGACGGCTGATGCACCAGTCCTGGATGTTGTTCATCCACTCGTAGTAGGTGTTCTTCCAGTTTTCCGGGACGAATTTAATTGAACCGTTTTCGACTGCTTCGATTGCGGGTTTTGCCAAAGGTCCGGCCTTGACATACCACTGGTCGGTGAGGAATGGCTCGATAACGGTGCCGGAGCGGTCACCACGAGGCACCATGAGCTTGTGGTTGTCGATTTTCTCTATCAGGCCCCGGGCTTCGAGGTCGGTTACGATTTTCTTGCGCGCTTCGTAGCGATCGAGACCGATGTAGGCCGACGGGATGAGTTCACCTTCCTCTTCTCTATTAGCTCTGATTGCGGCATCGATTGTGAAGATATTGATCAGGCCGCCATGCGCCTGATTCTGGATCGGAACTTCCTGGTTGTGGCGAGTCCAGACTTCGTAATCGTTGAAGTCATGTGCCGGGGTAATCTTCACGCAACCGGTGCCGAATTCGGCATCGACATGTTCGTCGATGATAATCGGGATATGGCGTCCGGTGAGCGGTAGCTCGACAGTCTGCCCAACCAGCTGCATATAGCGTTCATCGCCGGGTGCGATTGCAACTGCGCAATCACCGAGCATGGTTTCCGGGCGCGTGGTGGCGACTACGAGATGACCTTCCTGGTTCGAAAGTGGGTAACACATATGCCACATGTGACCGTTTTCTTCCTCGGAGATGACTTCGAGATCAGAAACCGCAGTGTGGAATTTGGTGTCCCAATTAACCAGGCGCTTGCCGCGATAAATTAAACCTTCCTCGTACAGGCGCACAAAAACTTCCTGCACCGCGTCCGAGAGACCATTGTCCATGGTAAAGCGCTCGTGGTCCCAGTCCAGTGAAGAACCGAGCCTGCGTAGCTGCGAAGTGATATTGCCACCGGATTGCTGCTTCCATTCCCAGACACGTTCGATGAACTGGTCGCGGCCAAGATCGTGACGAGATTTGCCATCGGCTTCGAGCTGACGTTCGACCACCATCTGCGTGGCAATACCGGCATGGTCGGTTCCCGGTTGCCAGAGGGTTTTGTCGCCCTTCATGCGGTGGTAACGGATCAACGTATCCATGATCGCATTATTAAATCCATGTCCCATGTGCAGATTGCCGGTGACATTGGGCGGCGGAATCATGATGCAAAAACTATTTTCACTCTCGCCTTGTGGAGAAAAGTAATGCCTGTCTTCCCAGTGCTGGTACCAGGTCTGTTCAATCGCCTGAGGGTTATAAGTTTTTTCCATTATCGTCGGCAGCGGCTTAAAAAAGAGGCGGGATTATACAATGGCTATTTTTAAAAATGCACTGTTTGCCAGTTGTAACAGGTACTAAATTCAGGAATTATCATCCTCGTCGTCGAAAGCAACTTCGATTGTCTGCCTGATTTCTGTCCAGGCCAGTTCGAGGTGTTCGTCAAGTATATAGCGAATAGACTGTTCCAGCTCTTTGCGCCTTGCTGATCGGGTATCTGCTTTGGAACTGACAACTGCTTCCAGTTCATCAGAGTTGAATGAAAATTCCGGTTCTTCACCCTGGTCGATGATTAAATCGCCCCCGGTATTGAAACCGAGTTCCGGTGTGGTTATGTCGATTCTTTCCTCGATTAAATCGGTTAGAACGGGAATGTCGTCGTTGTCCGGCATGCCTTACAAATTATGATGATTGAGTGGGTAACCACGTTCCCGATAATAGCTGTAGCGCTTACGGGCCTGTTGTTTATTGTCTTCGGTAACCAGTTCGATAATACGTTCGTACTGAGCAAAGTTATCTGGAATTCTGTTACTGAGGTTGATCAATAGTTGACGATCACAATCCTTCGGAGCAGCATCCTGTATTAGTATCGGGGTCTGGAAGTCATCGGTATGTTCGGTATCGTGGGGCACAAAACTGTCATCGCGAAACACCCAGAGCTGTTTATCCAGCTGTGCTGTCTGTTCTGGACTTTCGGTTAGCAGCA
>JAAEOZ010000674.1 GCA_024222685.1 Gammaproteobacteria bacterium
GATGGGAACAAAGGGCTTCTTGCTACGTGAGGACTGGGCATGGATATTGCGCGCAATAACTTCCTTACCAGTACCTGAGTCCCCCAGAACCAGCACCGAAGCATTCGTATCCGAGACCTGATCGATCATCAAGTTTATGCGCTCGATCGCCTTACTGTTACCAATAAGCGGCTGGCATTCGCGATTCTGCATGCGTCGTTCACGCTTGTTGTGTTTGCGTGCCTGGTCAAGAACCTGGGAAAGGGAGTAGTAATCTGACTGGAAACAAAGACCCGAGATAAAAGGTAGTTGAACTATAATTTCGAGCGCGCTGAGCTCCGACTTGTCGGCCAGTAGAATCACCGGGTATTGGCACTTGTCCTCCTTGTTGCGTTGCAGAAAAAACTTCGCGATATCGTCACCATCAATACTGAATATTGCCAGGTAATTGTAAAGTTCGCGGCGAGGAATATCGGGTAGTTGTTCGGGGGTTATGAGCTTGGCCTCAACCTTGATGAAACCCAGTACAGCGAGGAATGAATGACCGCGCGTATAGTTGGAATCGACCACCAGCACCTCGTTGCTGTCCTGGTTCCCACCATCTTCCATCATCTGATATCACCCCGATTTCAAAAACAAATCCTTGCCAGTAATTTGACGGCCTCGGACTTTAATGTTCAGTCTAGTCGAAGCGACAATATCTCGACGATAAAATACGGTCTTTTTACATTAAATATTTTAATCGATGAATTCAACAATTATTTGGGGTCTGAGTCGACACAAAGGTAGGCACGAGTCGCTTTAGACGCATTTCGAATGCGCGCCTGTTGCAGTATTATCGATTGCTTGAAGCCATTGAGCCTGTCCACTACTTGTTGGTTCAGGTCTTTCAAATGCGATGCCTTTATTAGGTCAACCTGTTCAATTGAGTTCGTAAATGCTTGTTCTATAATAGGTTTTCTTTCGATCTCGAGCTCGCTAACGCGACCAAACTCACCTCTGCTCAATACCTCGAGAATTTCATCGGTCAGATTTATCGCCTCGACCAGGGCCTGTTGCCTACTCATCATGACAGGAGATTTGCTAGCTGCTGACATTTTGACTCTGTCCCGGAATCTGCTCCCAGGCAGACTTGATTTCGAGTAAAAGATCGCTGATTTCATTGAGCTTGGCTATATCATCGTTAATATTCGCCTCGGTCAGAGAGATAATCATGTACTGGTAAAGGCTCGAAAGATTCTCTGACAGGTTCCCAGCTTGAGAATGATCAAGACATCCTTCCAGTCCGCCGACGATGGAAATAGCCTTGCCGATGTACTCGGCCTTATGCTTGACATCCTGGTACTGGATCGCACCTTTGGCCTGGGCGATTCGTTCGATGGCGCCATTCATCAGGCGCAGAATTAGTTCGTGGGGATCCGCATACTGGATCGAACTGTTATCTGCAGTCTGGTATTGATTGACCGCTTTAAGTGCAAGATTTCTCATTAATTATTTCTCCGTGGTTTCTACTCTATTTATCGTCTTCGGCAGGATTTTCTTTAGCTAAAGTCTGGTTTAGTTGCCACTGCCGATCGAGTTGGGTTTGGGCAGGTTAGCCAATTGCTGGGCCAGGAAATTACTGGTCTGGTTGAACTGCGCAACCAGGGCATCGAGCGCCGAAAACTGCCTGATCAGACGCGCCTCGAAACTCGC
>JAAEOZ010000675.1 GCA_024222685.1 Gammaproteobacteria bacterium
CATTGTCTTCCCAATCACCGTCCTG
The DNA here is from genome assembly GCA_024222685.1 of Gammaproteobacteria bacterium. Taxonomy (GTDB): domain Bacteria; phylum Pseudomonadota; class Gammaproteobacteria. Next base: position 26 of record JAAEOZ010000675.1, read on the forward strand.
GGTATAGATTCCTCCACCGATACCGGTGTTTGGCGCGAAATAAAAGAATCCCCCCAGTCCTAAGGAAGGTCTGATTAATCATTGCTTACAGTCGAGCATTTCATAATTTCAATAAAAGGGACAGACTCCATCTGTATTTTTACGAAGTTCGTGGATAGTGTGATTATTTTGCCCCATTATTTCTCCATTTCTCCATTTTCTTCAAATTTCAGACACAACTGTCCTATGGTGCCGGCAATAATCGTCGTCGAGCCATGTACAAATTGACCAGCCCACAGGCAACAAATAGCCGGTGCGCATTCTTATCCAGACCCCGGTAGCGAACCTTGGTGAAGCCGAAGATTTGTTTCAGCACCAGAAACGGATGCTCCACTTTTGCCCGCACTTTTGATTTCGTCTTGTTCTTGGCCTTTTCGGCCTCATTCAACGGTTGATTGCGACGGCCCTTCTGATTGGTAAAATCTTTCGCGTGCGGCGCATGCTCAGCAATGACATCGCCCTGGCTCGAATAAGCTGAATCTCCCCATACTCGGGTCTCATCACCATGCAGCAAGTCACCCAGTATCTGACTGTCATGGACGTTCGCTGCCGTAGCCACTACCGAGTGAATCAACTTGGTCTTGCTATCCACCCCAATATGCCCCTTCATTCCGAAATACCATTGATTTCCCTTCTTCGTCTGACGCATTTCCGGATCCCTGGCTTTGTCTTTGTTCTTCGTCGAGCTGGGCGCATTGATGATCGTTGCATCGACGATAGTACCGGTACTCACCTTCAATCCGTTTTCCTGAAGATACTCGTTAATCAGTACGAACAATCGATCACCGAGGTTATGCCTTTCAAGAAGATGGCGAAATTTACAAATCGTGGTCTCGTCCGGCGCCGGCTCACGACCCAGGTCAATGCCAACAAAACGGCGCATGGCGCGGGAGTCATATAGTGCTTCTTCAACTGCCGGGTCGGATAGATTGAACCAGTGTTGCAGAAAATAAATGC
>JAAEOZ010000676.1 GCA_024222685.1 Gammaproteobacteria bacterium
AAGCATTAGCACTAATGCAATCGTTCGAAGCGGATATATGTATGATGGCTTATGTGCTGTTATTTGTACCTGAAGCTGTAATAAACACGCCCCGGCTGGGTTCATTTCAATATCACCCATCTTTGCTACCAATGCATCGTGGTCCTTCGTCAATTAACTGGCCGATTGCAATGGGTGCAACAGGTACCGGGCTGAGTATTTTCTGGCCAAACGATGGGCTGGATGAAGGCGCAATTTTAATGCAGAAAGAATGTGACATCGGCCCCGACGAAACCCTCGGGGATGTTTATTTTAAAAAGCTATATCCGATGGGCGTCGATGCCATGATCGAATCACTTGACCTGGTCAAGGCTGGTAGCGCGCCAAAGATGGTACAGAATCTTGACGAAGGCAGTTATGAATCCTGGTTTGGAAAAGCCCAGGCAGAGATCGACTGGAGTAAACCCGCTGCTGATATTTACAATATTATCCGCGCCGGAAATCCGCAGCCTGGTGCCTGGACAACCGTTGGCGGTGAAACCATGCAAATTTTCGATAGTCATCGAGTTGATAATGTAGCCGGTGAAGCCGGTAGAGTCGAGTCGATAAGTGACGATGGTATTCTGGTGTCGGCAGGAGATGCTGGTGGTATCATGATCGCCAGGGTTCGCGCCGGTAAAGGTAAGGTGTCGGCTGCTGAATTTGTAATATCGAACGATTTAAAAGCAGGGCACAAGTTTGGTGCATAAAACTTGTTCTGGAAATTATTTTTTATCTGTTTATACGATTTTTTAATCGGAGTATTTATTCATGAAAGTATGTGTTGTTGGCGCTGGTGCCATCGGCGGTTATATGGGCGTTCGCATTGCTGAACAGGGTCACGAGGTGTCACTCATCGCCCGCGGTCCGCATTTAGCTGCGATTAAAGAAAACGGTTTAACACTTCATCAAAATGGTGAAGAAACTAATGTCAGGAATGTCTTCGCCACCAATGATATGAAGGAATGTGGTATCCAGGATGTTGTACTGCTGGCATTAAAGGCACATCAAATAGCACCTGTTGTAGATGATCTGAAGACAATGCTTGGACCGGATACTGTGATGGTTGCGCTACAAAATGGTATTCCCTGGTGGTATTTCCAGTTGAACGGTGGTGAATATGAAAATCGTACTGTGGAAACCGTCGACCCGGGCGGTGTGCTGGCAAATAGCATCGATCCAAAACATATCGTAGGTTGTATTGCTTATCCGGCTGCAACTATTGCAGAACCAGGGGTGATTCAGCATGTCGAAGGTGATAAATTTCCTGTCGGCGAGCTCGATTGCAGCGAATCTGATCGGTTGAAAATGGTGTCAGCGTTATTTGAAGAAGCCGGCTTTAAGTCACGGGTGTTATCTGACATCCGTTCAGAAATCTGGCTCAAGCTTTGGGGGAACCTTACTTTTAATCCGATCAGTGCATTATCCCATTCAACGCTGGTTGATATCTGCGAATATCCTCTTACTCGTGAACTGGCTACGACCATGATGACCGAGGCCCAGCAAATCGCAGAAAAACTCGGTGCCTCATTCCGCGTTACCATAGAAAGACGTATCGATGGTGCGGCGGGTGTTGGTAAGCATAAAACGTCGATGTTACAGGATGTCGAGGCCGGTAAGCCGCTTGAGATTGATGGAATGCTGGGTGTGGTTATTGAACTCGGCGAAATCACCGGCGTAGCAACACCGGCGCTGAAAGCGCTGTATGCCTGTGTCAGCCTGTTGAATAAAAAAATACAGGATGATGCTGTCTATATCAAGGAGCGTCTGCTCGCTTAGCATCAAGTCGAAGCTATGGTCGGCGGTCAAACAGTCGAGGAACAAGTCGATGCCTGGAACCCGGGTATCGAGTCTGTGTTACCGGCAAAATTTCTGCCATTATCGACCATATTTCGACCCGAGAACGTATTTACCAATATAGAAACTGCCACTGAACTGGCTGATTTTACCGGTCTGAGTATTCATCAGCTTGTTCGCATTCGACCACAAAGACTGGTAGTGCATGAATTGCTCATCCGCGTGTCTGCGGATATCTTTGTGTCAGACGGCTCGAAATACGAAGACCTGGGTATCAACTTTAGAAACCTGGCGGCAACTATTCATCGAGGTTATGTGGACTCGATGATGCCGGCTATTGTTGAGCGTTTCGATCAACTTGATCTACAGATTCGGGCGAAAGTTGCCGACGAACTCTCCGCCACACTGTTTCAAACGGGTAAGACAAAAAGTAAACCTGAACGAAAATTCAAGCTGTCGAGATTGTTTGGTTTAGATAATAAATTGGTAAAATCTGTTCCCCATGAAAGCACTGAGATACGTCATCAACGTATTCTTGATGACTGGTCTTCAAAGGAGCAATATTCTGATGATCCTCTGTCTGCCGCAATTTATAAATCACTATGCAAGGTCGGAAACGCGATTAATGTCAAGCACGGAAGACTCATTGGTGATAAAGCGTTATTGACTTCACTGGTTACGGGCTTTGTCAGTAACGACTATGTGAGTGAATTAATCGGTGAAATGATCGCTCCCTGTATCCGTGAAGCCGCAATTAGAGAGGGTTTTCGAATCTTGCCTACGCAGCGTGAACCGGTGCTGATTAATGTCAAAGGCGCGTCGGCATCGGGTAAAAGCACTATGCGCCCACTACAGCACATTCATGTCGAGAAGCTAGGGCTGGCCTGGCAGGATTTTGCCCTGATCAGTCCCGATATCTGGCGTAAATATCTACTCGATTATGACTCACTCGGTGTAGCCAGTAAATATGCTGGAATGCTCGCAGGAGACGAAGTTCCGATGCTGGACCAGAAATTTGATCGTTATATCGAACAGAAATCGAGACAGGATGGGCTACCGCATCTACTAATCGATCGTTTTCGATTTAACAGTTTTGCACACGGACTGGGGCCTGAAAAGGGTAGCAATTTATTGACTCGTTTTGGGCATACGGTATATCTGGTTTTCCTGGTGACACCGCCTGAGGCCACCGTCGAAAGAGCCTGGAAAAGAGGGCAGCAGGTAGGTCGTTTTAAAGCAGTCGATGATTTACTGGATCATAACATCGAAGCTTTTAAGGGTATTCCCAATCTTTTCTTTACCTGGGCAATGCACAGGGATAAAACCGTATATTACGAGTTTCTGGATAATGGTGTGGCCTATGGGCAGAAACCCAGAACCATTGCTTTTGGTAAAAACGGCGAAATGTATATCCTCGATTTCAAATGCATGTTCGATATAGTGCGCTATACCAAAATAAACATTGAGGCGAGTAGTCCTGCTGAAGTTTATCCGCATAAAGATGAGATGGTTGCGGCTGCAAACACTGACTTCCTGTTACAATGTGCGCGGAAATTACCTGAAATATATTTCGTCGATCCTGCATCAAAAACAATCTATGCCCGCATTTCTTCTAATAAAGTGAACTGGCTTGATTCCAGTGTATTGAAGCATATGTTAAAACAGGTGGATGTGAGAACCGGTTTGCTTTCAATTGCACCGAACCTGATAGATGATCTTGCAGAATTTCAGCACCAGCAGGCCAGACCACTGACCCCCGAATTAAGTTATTACACGATGGGTGCCATCAACCCGACAAACCTTTAATTGCGATACTGACCGGACACACTTTTAATGATTATTCCTTTTGATACCCTGAGCCCTAATAAAGTTTATTTCACGATGATTCAAACGCTGGTTCCGCGTCCGGTGGCCTGGGTAATCTCGGAAAATCCAGATAAGAGCCTCAACCTTGCGCCATTTTCCTATTTTAATGCAATCTGTAGTGATCCACCGCTGATCCTGATGTCCATTGGTTTAAAGCCTGATGGTAGCCCTAAAGATACACGTTTAAATATTGAAGCGGGTCAGGACTTTGTGGTTCATATTGCACACCGGGAATTGGCTGCACTGGTTACACAGACTTCCGCTACCTTGCCACGAGGAGATTCTGAACTCGAACGAAGCGGTCTCGAAACATGTGATTTTCCAGGGAGTCGGTTGCCTCGATTAAAAGATTGTCGGATTGCCTATGCCTGTAAACTGCATGATTTACAGGAAATAGGAAATGCACCGCAGGCATTGATTTTTGGAGAAGTCACTCATATCTACATTGATGACGAGGTTATTGAGCTCGATGCCAAAGGCAGGGTCAAAGTGCTGGCTGACAAAATCGACCCAATAGCTCGTCTGGGTGGTGGTGAATACGCCAGCTTTGGCGAAATTATCGATATTCCGCGGCCAGATTGAATGTCGGCCTGAAGAAACTAATGGACAAAGATTACCGGGATATCTGAATGCTTCATCAGATACCCGGTGACACCACCCATTATCATATTACGTAATCTGGGTCGGCTATAGCCACCAACGATTAAGCGATCACAGTTAAGTTCGCTAGCCTGGGTGAGTAATGATTCACCCGCGGGTTGTCTTCCTGTTCTGAATACGACTGGTTCTGCACTAACGCCGTGACACTTTAGGTAGGTACATGCTTCTGTAGCATTGAGCGGGTCGGCAGAACGCTTTTCAGATTCCAGCACATATACTTTATCGGCTTTTTGCAGGTTACCCATTACTGCGGCAACAGCCTGGGCCGCTTCCTTGCTGGCGTTCCAGCCTATAGCCAATGTTCTAC
>JAAEOZ010000677.1 GCA_024222685.1 Gammaproteobacteria bacterium
AGATAAAATTCCCCGGCAGTCGTTTACCCAAATTTGTTTTGGATATGGCCATGCGCCCCTGAATGACCGATTTAACAGCCGTATACCCGGTCCCAGCTTCCACAAACGACACCATTTTCCACAATATTGTGTTGCAATTACGGGGACACAATACTTAATTACTCTGGTGGACTCACGCTTGTCTGTCTCCGAAGTAAATGACCGGCTGGATATAAATCTGAATACCAGGGTCTCATATACCATTGGCGGTCTGGTATTGAGCCAGCTTGGTCATATACCGGATTACGGCGAAAGCATGATCGATCAGGGCTAGAAATTCAGCGTGCAGGAACGCACCGATAAGGCAATCCTGAAACTGAAAATAGAATCGGTATAAAGAATTTCATCGATACTCCGGTTGGAGTATTAAGCTGACTGTTGGAAGCCAACGGGATTATGACAGCGCCTGCGTCAACCCGCGAAACTTTCGTCTTGTTCAGGCCTCGATAGAGGTTGTGAAAACCGTGTCGCCGGTTATTCCTTGAATGCGCCTTTTTTGGCTAGCTGCGCTTCCATATTTTTC
>JAAEOZ010000678.1 GCA_024222685.1 Gammaproteobacteria bacterium
TATTAAAAGCACGCAAGGAAAAAGTTGATGTTGATGGTGATGCTGAATCTGAAAAAGACTCGAAAGTAAATCGCTTATTCGACCCGAAACATGAGAACACTGATGATAATCAGAAAATTGGAAATTAGTTTCCAGCAATAATCGTGGAATTAGAGTGATAGTCTGCCAATGAGTAAACTGCAAAAATCCCGAAGCACGATCCTGCCCGCTATGCGTATCAGCCTGGCTCTGACCATGTTGACTGTCTGTATTATTCTCAGCGCCGAAATGTTTGGCTTCACGCCTCAGGAACATCAGTATCAATTAAACACTCGAACCAAGATCAGTGAATCGCTTGCGCTACAACTATCAGTATTAATTCCTGATCAGAATATCAAACAGATACAGAAGCTTATTCGCCTGATTGTTAAACGAAATTCAGAAATACTGTCAGCGGGAATCAGGCTCACATCCGGCAGTCTGGTTTTCAGATCCGCTGACCATGAGAAGTTATGGGGTGGTTATATTGGCGATACTTCGACCTCAACACATGTTTATATACCGATACTACAAAATGGAAAATCATGGGGTAATGTCGAGTTAAGATATGAAGAATTCGATACTGATTCATATTTTGGGTTTTTCCACAGTTCCATATTCAAACTGGTCTCTTTCATTTTTCTGATTGGATTTTTTGTATATCTGGTATTTATCCTGAGAACACTTCGTCAACTCGACCCATCGTCGATAATTCCCGGCCGGGTCAATGCAGCATTCGACACGCTTGCTGAAGGTGTTCTTATTATTGACGACGACGAACACATATTGCTGGCAAACAAGGCATTCTGCGACAAGGTTGATCTAAGCGCGGAATCTCTAATCGGCTTAAAAGCATCCGAACTTCAGTGGAAAACACCCGAAAAAAATAAATCCTCAAAAACTTTCCCCTGGCGTGCAGTTATCGATACTGGCAATGGCACCGTTGGCATACCGTTGAGTTACCAGAAATCCAGAAAAGAAGAAATCAAGTTCGCCATAAACGCTGCACCGATACTGGATAATGATAATAAATCTCAGGGAGTATTGATAACACTGGATGATATTTCCGAACTTGAACAGCGTAACACTGACCTGAAAAAAACTGTAACCCACTTACAGAAATCCCAGTTTCAGGTTCAGCAACAAAATAAAGAGCTAAACTACCTGGCCACACGTGATCCACTAACCGAATGTCTAAATCGACGCGCATTCTCAGATCAATTTGCCACCCTGTTTGAAAAAGCACTTTCCGATGGTTCCGATCTCGCCTGCGTAATGGTAGACCTCGACCATTTTAAGGCAGTTAACGACAATTTCGGCCATGATGTAGGTGACGAGGTCATCAAGATGCTCGCAGAAATTCTCAAATCCAATACTCGGTCGAACGATCTTGTGGCGCGTTATGGTGGTGAGGAGTTCTGTCTTGTGTTACCCGGTATGTCGGATGAAGTGGCTATAAAGACTGCGGAACGCATTAGAATCAGAATCAAGGACGAATCGACGAGCCGGTTCGAAAACGGTCCACGGGTTACTGCAAGTTTGGGTATTTCCGCTATTGCCGATAGCCCTACTTCACCCGAAAATCTCAATAAACTCGCTGATGAAGCACTGTATGTGGCAAAAGAGTCTGGCCGTAACCGAGTCACCAGATGGAGCCCTGACTCACAGAAAACTGGAAACGAAAACGAAAATAGCGCAGCCGAACAGACACATCTTGAACCAGCGGAAAGTGTCGATCAACTCAAGGATAGAATAAACCAACTTGAAGAAATAGCTTCTGATATGTCTGCTCAGCTTGAGTACAATCAGATTTATGATGAGTTAACCGGCTTACCTAATCAGTTTCTATTTTATGATCGTGTTAATCAGGCTATACAAAGAGGGTACAGGCACGACCAGATCGCCGCAGTGCTGATCATCGACATTGAAATGTTTAGCCAGATTAATACCAGCCTCGGTCGAGCTATAGGAGACAGGCTATTACAGAAATTTTCAGAACATTTAGCCAAAATATTCAGGAAATCAGACGGCATGACTCGACTCACACTGTCACGTTTGGCCGGTGATGAGTTTGCCGTACTTCTTACCGACATTTCCGACCAGGATCAAGTCACCTGGGCAGTCAAGAGACTGCTCGACTCGACTGAGCAACCGATCGAAGTAGACCATCATAAAATACATTTGAACACTCAGGTTGGAATCAGTCTCTATCCGACAGATGCCAATAATGTAGATGAAATGCTTAATCACGCAATGACTGCCAAAAAGTTCTGTAAAAAACAGGCCTTACAAACCAGCTATCTGTTCTTTGACCAGCACATGCAGGAAAACTCAATCAGGCATCTGCAAATGGAAAAGGAATTACGTGAGGCGATCGATCAACGGCAGTGGGTATTATTATTTCAACCCAAGCTTGATATTATCAACAACAGGATAATTGGGGCGGAAGCGCTTATTCGTTGGCAACACCCGGTTCGTGGATTGCTAAGCCCATATGAATTTATAGAATTTGCCGAGCGTCATAAGCTCATAGTACCTATTGGTGACTGGGTCATAGAACAGGCATGTAAGCAGATTAAACGGTTGATTTCTGCTGGTAATAGCGATTGTAAGATAGCGATAAATCTCTCTCCAATCCAGCTTATGCAAAACAGCATTGTCGAGAAAATTTGCAATGAACTGAAGAAACTGGATATTCCTCCACGACTATTCGAGATAGAAATAACCGAAACAGCATTGATTGACAATCTTGGTACGGCATCGGAAATATTAAAAAGGTTAAATGTAAGAGGTATACCGATTGCTATCGATGATTTCGGCACCGGTTATTCTTCATTGAACTACCTGAAAAGTTTACCGTTGAACTGTCTGAAAATCGATCGCTCATTTATAAAGGATATCTGTGTTGATAATAATGACAGGCAAATAGTTAAAACTCTAATTTCTATGGCTCACTCGCTCAATCTAATCGTTGTCGCCGAAGGAGTAGAAGAACACCAGCAACTTGAATTACTTAATGAATTTAAATGCGATGAAATTCAGGGGTATTTATTGAGCAAACCGATTACTGCTGATGAATTAGTCGAGTTTATAAAGCAGCAGGACTTATCTTCAACAAGCAGGGAAAAAGTTCTCAGACTTCATTCATAACCAATTAACGGGTAGAATAAAGACAGATTCAAATAATCGGACTATGTTATGAAAAAGCATACTAGCTTGAGCATTGTACTGTTAATGTCTGGATTAAGCTTTTCACAGATAGCAATTTCGCACCCGCATGATTCGCCCCTGACCTTTCGGCAACACCAAACCAGTGATGGTCGAATAATTTATAGCAACATTCAGAAGAAATGTTTTTCGGCAGGAAGGTTAACCTGTCTAAAATATCACCCCATCTGGAAAGGCGGCTTTACTCCTATGACTTCAGAGCATAGCGATGTTGATGCTACTGCTCCACCAACCACTGATAAGCAATAAACCTGACACAGTTTTAAATCCCTCGCGACAGCGTCTTTTAGAGTTGAAGGCACTGGATCAAGAGGCGATCACAAGAGAACGACCGCTATATTACAACCCCTGCTTCGGATACATCGCCTTAAGGCCGGCATAAACCTGATCCCTGAAATCAATGCTATTGCTATCCAGTTCATTAATTAGTTCGGCCAGATGTTCATTGTCTTCCCGACCCTGCCAAACCTTGATGTAACTACCGTCCTTATAGCCGTGATCCTGACGGAAAAAATTTAATACGTTTTTGCCAACATACATGCGATAGAGTTGATCAAAATCCATTTCAATTAAATTCATTACATTGGCAAAATCGGAAAAATGCATGGAGTGATTTTTAATCGTAGTCTGGGCCATATTTTCGATTGATAATCGAAAATCAGTTTCTACACCGGGTTGCGCCATTTCTTTTATTATGCGTTGCGCAACCGCCTGGTTATCAGAATTACCTAACAGATAATCACTCATCGCAAAATGAAAAATATCGACCAGCTCCAGTTGAACCTGATCCAGATCAGGCTGCTGGTGTTTCCACCACTTCCAGCCGTAGTGATCGAGCATTTCTGCACATTCCGTCCAGATCGCACGATACCAGGCATTATCAGCCTGTCGCCAGTTTTCATTCACTCGACTATTCATCGCGTCCTGCATATCGAGCATGACAAGGAGTTTTTCTTTCATCGATCGACCGACCTTCTACAAAAGACAGGATTTTACATGCTGCTAGTGTAGTGTCTACATTAGATAGTATTGGTATCAATTGAACTAATTTAGTACATACCGTATAACATCGGTAATAACACACTCAATACCAGCCACATAATAAGAACCAACGGTAGACCCACTCGTAAAAAATCAGAGAATCGATAATTACCCGCATTCATGACTAGCAAATTTGTTTGATAGGCCATTGGCGTAGCAAAACTCATATTGGCGCCGAATATTACCGCCAGCACAAATGGTTCGGCTGGTTGTCCGAGCTGTTGCGCTATACCAATGGCAATCGGTGTACCGATTACTGCAGCAGCATTATTCGAGACAACACTGGTTAACATTGCCATCATCAATAACAAGCCACTAAGAATGATGGCCGGAGGCAGGCCCTGAGTTAAATCTATATAGGCATTGGCAATAATTGCTGCACCCCCGGTTTCCACCATCGCTGTACCCATCGCCAGACTGGCTACGATAATTAAAATTACCGGTGTACTTAGCGCTCTGGCTGCATCGAACCACTTTAAACAGCCACTTACCAACATTAACAGAACACCGCACAGAGCACTGACCGCAATCGGTAGAATACCGAGCGCGGCGGTTGCAATAATGAACAGCATAATTGACATTGCCAGTGGCGCTTTGGATGAAATAGGCACTGCTGCCTTGTTGTCCAGTACCAGTAAATTACGACTCGATTTCAAACGTTTAATGCTTTTCACCGCACCCTGTACCAGCAACACGTCACCAGAGTGCAGCCTGGTTTCTTCAGTATGCTCAGTACCTGGCTGTTTTGTCCATTTAGTGGATCGAAATAACGCAAGTACCATTAGTTGATAACGATCGGAAAACCTTGCTCCGCTTAATGTTCGACCATCCAGAGAGGAACCCTGCACCACTACGACTTCGGCAATTTGCTGAGTTGTATCTCGTAAGGGATGTTCATCATCCACGCGTTCGCCTTCCGAAAACAGGCTGGCACCCAGCACGGTCTCCAGCTCCTTCAAACGCTCCGGCGTACTTTTCAATAAAATACGATCACCACTCCGTAAAATCATATCGGGGAAGGCAACCAAACGGGTATTTTCGCTACCACGTAAGATCTGACTAACTTCAAGATTGCCTCCGGCCAGTTCGATAGCTTCAGACAGTGATTTTTTATTGATGATGCTTTCGTCATGAATCCGTAACTGAGCATTAAAATGTCTTGGTGAAACAGTAGGTAATCGTGCTTCACGCCTGGGTATTAGCTTTGGTGCAACTAACCAGAGATAAAGCAGCCCTACACCACCTGCGATAGAAGCTGGTAATACGAAATCAAACATGCCGAATTCACGCATCCCTAATTCTGCTGCAACGGCCACTACCAGCAGGTTGGTCGAAGTGCCGATGCTGGTTGCCATTCCACCAATAGATGTTGCAAATCCAACTGGCATCAATAGATCTGAAGCCGACGTGGATGTTTTTAATGACACACTGATGAGAATGGGCAAAAGTAAAATAACAATTGGCGTATTATTTAAAAATGCACTGAGAATCGCGCCAATCACCAGGGTTGCCAGGAAGGATAACGATGGGCTGACAACCCAGAGTTTAGCCAGTTGTCGACCAATGGGTTCAAGCGCACCGGTTCGGACCAGCGCCTGTCCGGCAATCATCAAGCCGCAAACTGCGACAAGTGCCTGATGACCAAAGCCGCTAAAGAAGCTACTAGTGCGTAATTCACCATGAGAAGTCTGGTAGGGAAATAGTTCGAAAAATACTGTTAAAAAAACAAGAATAAGCAGGCTTGAGGTTGACAGTGGAATTTGTTCGCTGGCAAACAGGCCAAGCGCAACCACTACTAACAACATTACCACTACGGCATGCATGCCAGTATTGGTTGTAGCGATTAATACCGCTTCCATTGTGTTCTGCCTGATTTATCTTGTATAGAGTGTAGCCTTTAAAGCAACTATTACCAGAAACATACAGCTGTTAGATTCTACTCAGGACGCATATGCGGGAATAAAATAACATCGCGAATACTGGGCGAATTGGTTAACAGCATTACCAGTCGATCGATTCCAATACCCTCGCCTGCTGTGGGTGGTAAACCGTATTCCAGCGCTCGAATATAATCGGCATCGTAATGCATTGCCTCTTCATCCCCGGACTCTTTTTCCATCACCTGTTGTTGAAATCGCTCGGCCTGATCCTCCGGGTCATTTAATTCCGAGAATCCATTGGCTAACTCTCGGCCGCCAACGAAGAATTCAAAACGATCGGTGACGAATGGGTTTTCGTCGTTACGA
>JAAEOZ010000679.1 GCA_024222685.1 Gammaproteobacteria bacterium
ACGCACCGTGGGCAATCGCTATGGACATGTCATACTGCGTGGCGGTAAAGAGCCAAACTATGATTCGGTGAATATCACTCTATGCGAGCAGGCGCTGGAAAAGGCAAACCTGCCCAATAACATCATCGTTGATTGCAGCCACGCCAACTCGCACAAAAAGCCCGAACTGCAACCGCTGGTCTGCGAAAACGTCGCCAACCAGATTATCGACAACAACCGCTCCATTGTCGGTATTATGCTCGAAAGTCACCTGAATGCGGGTAATCAGAGCATACCTGATGAAGGTATGGGTTGTTTGCAATATGGCGTTTCAATTACCGATGGCTGTATTGATTGGAAAACCACCGAGGAATCCCTGCGCTCTCTGGCAATAAAAGTAAAAAAAGCATTAGCAACACGCATTAAACAGGATAGCCCTGGGGCAATCAATCGTCAGTAATCGTACTGCCCTGATCGACACGTTTCTGATGATATCGGGTTCAGGGACGCACCCGGACGTATCTGTGTTCGGTAACTTCGGATCCCCATTGATCGCCTTTGTATTGCTCGACCAGTTCAAAGCCGTGTTGTAGATACAATTTTCGGGCGGCATTTAAGCCTTTTACTGTCCATAAATGAGTTTCACGAAAATCCTGCCTGTCACAGAAATCTAGCGCTTCAGTCAACAGGCAGTTACCCACGCCGCTACCGTGTGCTTCATCACTGACGGTAAACCAGCGCAGGTGGGCGAGGCCATCACCCAGGTCTTCGCCATCAATCGAGATACTTCCGACGATCTGGGTACCAAGCCTGACATGCCAGATTTCGTTTCGAGGTGATTCGATACGGGCCATAAACTCGGCCATGTCCGTAGTGATTCTCGTCTCGAATTTTATACCGAAGTTGAAATACTGATTCATGTAGCCGTGAAGCATTTCGACTGTACGACCGATGATGGTCGGCGTATATCCGTTACCGATTATTACACGCTCTAGTGCATTATCCAGGCCACCTTCGGTCGAGCGCGCTTTCAGCGCAGAGGAGTAGTCTTTAAGCCCCTTTAGTACACCGGCGCGGGCGCTTTTATTTAAATGCTCTAGCGCACCCGATACCTGGGTTTCGCCGTAATGGTTGATGACATCCAAGGTCTTTTTTCCCTGGCGGGTGAGACGGAGATGTTTGA
>JAAEOZ010000680.1 GCA_024222685.1 Gammaproteobacteria bacterium
CAACGGAGCTATAATCGATGGACTATAACGATATTTCACTTCTGCTTCGCTCACACTCACCTATCCTCGTTTTACAGACTCACGAGGAAAGACGTGCCGTTGATCTGTTAAAAAATATCGCTTTGAGCATGGGATCGGCGATATTCAAATGGTCGGTGGCCACAGGACTGCAAAGATTCGATATTGTGCTTGAAGCCCAGGCTCATTTAAAAGAACCCACTAAAGTACTTGAACATATCAATGCCAGCCCGTTTGAAGGTATATATCTGCTACTCGACTTTCACCCCTATTTAAAGGACCCAGTACACGTCCGGCTGTTGAAAGAACTGGCAATGAAGTTCAGTAGGAATTCGGCCAGGCTGATTTTGCTCAGTCATAAAATCGATATACCACCCGAAGTAAAGAAAATGGCCGTCAGCTTCGAGTTATCTCTGCCTGATGACGATCAACTACTGGATATCATCAGGCAGGAAGCTTCTGACTTTTCAAAGCAAAATCCTAAAACTAAAGTCAATGCAGACAAACAGGCCCTGAAGCACCTGGTTAATAATCTGAAGGGTCTTAGCTATAACGATGCCCGGCGTCTGGCCCGTTCTGCTATCGTTGACGACGGTGCAATAACACAAAGCGATCTGCCCGCAGTCATGCAGGCCAAATACCAGCTCATGAATCGAGATGATGTTCTGGCATTCGAGTTTGATACCAGTAGTTTTTCAGAAATTGCAGGTATGCAGAATCTGAA
>JAAEOZ010000681.1 GCA_024222685.1 Gammaproteobacteria bacterium
AGTTATTTCGGAAGGCGGCCGTTTTCTCATTGCTCTCGGTTCGGCCGGCATCCTCGATGCAGATATAGGCATTGAGGCCGGTACACAGGCATCCCAATGGCGGCAATGGGTGCAAGAGCCGCTTGCTGTTGGCGCTATTTATACCATTGCCAGCAGTGGGGATGGTTATTACCTGACCAGTGATGAGGGTGTAATATGCTGGTTTAGATGGAACATTATCAACTCAAACTGGGGGAAGGCAAGACTTGGACAGACCGTCCCCTGTCTCGGCAACGCCGGTAGCCGGAACGTTTTGATTGAATAACAATCCCAGAAATCAACGGTTGATTAACGATAAGATATTATCATGACTGACAATGAAACTGTTCAACTTTATGATCGCCCAATGGTAGCATAACCATTTCGCTTTTCAGGAGGATAATCTTATGCCTACAACAATTCGTACAAATTTCTTAAATAACCTGAACGATATTCAAAAATGGAAAGGTATGATCCAAAAAAGAGCCAATATTACCGCTGTAGATGATCCAGATCATGTGCTGTTGTCGGTAATTGACCAGTTTCA
>JAAEOZ010000682.1 GCA_024222685.1 Gammaproteobacteria bacterium
GTCTACTCGATCTTTCTGCCTGGAGTTTTGATGAACAGGGGACATTAAGACTTGATGGCGAATGGCAGTATTATCCGAATCACCTGTTTTCACCGAAGGACTTCAACAATACTCAGCCCAGGCAGTATTTTCGTTGGGTGCCCGCCGTTGTACTTATCACTGGTTTGGTTCTTATGGCGGGATATCACTTCATTCTTTTCCTGCTTCGCAATCGAGATCCATCTCCTCTTTATCTGGGTTTTTACTGCCTTTGCTGGGCGGTAAATAATTTATTTTCCTCACCGTCTGGCTGGTTAGCTAAAGCTATTTGGCCGGATTTGTCGTGGCCGGTTTTATTCCAGGTTGGTATCTCTGCCTACTTCATTTCTGTGCCTCTACTGGTTTTGTTCTTAGGCAGGCTTTACTCGGAAGAATGCTCCAGGCATCTTAATCGATTTTTCCTGCTTTCTGGAATCTCATTTTTCCTCTCGGTATTTGTTCTTCCGATAAAAACCATTGTTGAAATGGTTCCCGTATTCCATGGTATTTCGGCGTTATTTGGTTTTTATTTGATTTACCTGTTAGTCCATGCGGTCTATCGACAGCGACAGGCGGCGAAAGTTATCCTGTCTGGATTAGTGATTTTAGTGCTGTCTGGTTTTAATGATATATTACATGATTTAGATTTTATCAATACGACATATCTATTCCATCTCGGCGTATTCGTTTTCATTTTTTTCCAGTCACTCGCACTATCGATGCGATTTTCTTCGGCGTTTGAAATTGTCGAAAATCTCTCGACAGAACTGATGCAGAAAAACCTGGAATTAGCTCGAATTAGTCGATTGAAAGATGAGTTTCTGACAAACACCGCACATGAGTTGCGTACCCCCCTGAATGGTATAATCGGGATTAATGAATCGTTAATGAGCGATTCCAGTAATGTCCTGAATACCATAACCCGTAATAGTCTCAGCTTAACCTGTAATAGCGCCAGACGACTGGCTAATCTGGTGAATGATATGCTGGATTACTCCCGTCTGGTACATAGCGACCTGGTGCTGAATAAGCAGCCAGTGGATTTGAATTCACTGGTCAGCATGGTGGTAGAGGTAATGTCGCAGTTGATCAGTCACAAACCGCTTCGACTGCTAAATAGTATTCCTGATAGTTTGCCGGCAGTAATTGGTGATGCGGAACGGCTACAGCAAATACTGTATAACCTGGTCGGTAATGCCATTAGGTATACAGAACAGGGACAGGTTGAAATTTATGCTAGGTTACAGGGTGATCGAGTGTCTGTTTGTGTATCTGATACTGGTAAAGGTATCGCAGCGGATCAACTCGA
>JAAEOZ010000683.1 GCA_024222685.1 Gammaproteobacteria bacterium
AGAAGCAATCTGTGATGTATGTCCGGACAAGTTTTTGATCTGAAAGATGTGGCTGCTGATTTCTTTGGTAACTAACGATTGCTCTTTAGACGCTTGGGCAATATTAGAGTTCGCAGAGTTAATTTGCTTGAACGATTCAGTAAGTGTATTGAACACGGTCCTAGCGCAAACAGCTTTTTCCACCGATGTTGCGGCATCTTCTTTACTCTTTTCGAAGGAATGCTGCACCTGTTTGGTCTGCTCTTGCAAAATATCAATGGTATTTTTGATCTCTCCGACTGATGACTGCGTGCGTTGTGCAAGTATTCGAACTTCATCGGCGACAACGGCAAACCCGCGGCCCATTTCACCGGCACGAGCGGCTTCGATTGCTGCATTCAGTGCAAGTAGGTTGGTTTGTTTGGCGACGCCGTTAATCACTCCAACAACGGCATTAATATCATTACTCGCGGTAGCCAATATGTTAACCATTTGATGGCTATCTTCGATTTCACTTGCGAGATCATTGATCGAGATTCCGGTTTCGGAAATGGCTGTCAGTCCATTTGCGACCTCGTTGTTTAACTCTTTGACAATTGCTGCACCTTGCTGAGCGGATTCGGCAACGTCAAGAGCGCTGTTCGAAAGCTCGTCTATGGAAGTTGCTACTTTGTCCATGTCGGATGATTGCTGTCTGACAGTCTTCGAATTGGTATGTGACTGGTCACTGATTTGTTCAGTACTACTAGCCAGATTGCGAGCAACCGAACGTATATTGAGGATCAGGCTATGCAAGGAGTCTGCAAACTGGTTGAAGTGCAGTGCCATATCGCTGATTTCATCGTTGGATTGCACATCGAGTCGAATAGTCAGATCGCCCTGACCACTTGACAGGTTTTCAAATGCTGCTTTTGCTGTCTGTACCGGGCGCACTACTGCCCGGATTAGCAGTAGAAGCAGAAGAGAGGAGATAGCGATGACTATGGTAGCGATTATTAAGGAATAGTGGCGCGCCTTGACGACACCCGCGAGCACCTCAGACTGAGAGATGCTGACGGTTATCCAGAGTCTTAAGCTGTGCGTTTTCTGGTAGCCGGTGATAAAGACTTCGTCTCCGATGACATATTTACTTATGCCGCTATCAGCATTGAATTGTGCGACCGGGTGAGATAACTCAGCCACACCGGAAAACTCACTACCCTGTGCGGAGAGGACAATGGCTCCCGTCTCATCGACCATGTTTATCAATGTATTGCTACCAATGCTTTCTGGTGTGAAATAGGTAGTCGAGAAGGCTTCAAGATTGATTTTCGCAGAAATATAACCCGTTACCGCTTCTTTGGTATAGACCGGCACCATCAATAACAGAAATTTCCCATTGCGTTGCTCGGCTACGTTACCCTTTAACACTTCCTCTACCAGTCCAGCTTCGGTTTCGGGAACCAGTCCGGCTTTATTGATCGCAACATACTTCCCGGTTGTATCGGCGAGGCCTACTTCTACATAAAATGGCAGGTTTGTACTCAAGTCGGTAATACGCTGACTGACGTCCTTGCGTGCGCCGGCGGCGAGAAACCCGTCCTTTAAAGCTTTTGAAGCCACCTCTGCGCTGGCAACGCTTTCTAGCTCCGAGATCCTGCTGCGAGTCCATATCTGCAGATTGATCGACAGCGAGCTCGATACTATTGACAGCGTTTTGTTGGAAACTTTACCAATGGCACTACTGGAAAGTTGATAGCTTAGCAGGGCAATGACCAATCCAGAGATGACCATCAGTAAGACTACTGGAATAATAATCTTCTTCGATATGCTATTAAATAAAAATGCAATTCTCATTAATACACCAGAATTTTAAAAAATAACTAGTAACTAGTACTATAGTTAGCATAGACACAATAATTCTTTTTACAAGGAGGAGTCACAAAAAGTTTATTGAGATAATGAGGGTCAGATACAAATGGCACTTACTTAAGATTTTTTGGATAGACATATTTGCTCATATGTACCCCGTCCTAAAACTGTGCCATAGTGGATAGCGGGTAAAGTTTCGGCCGTTGATTCACCGCCCTTGGTTCGATTTGGCATTTACGCTTTCCGAAGCGTTGCTGTGCCCCAAGACTTATGCCTTTACGAAAACCCGTCAAGCGTTTATGTGCATCCTGTTGTTCCATCAATATAAACGTATAAGACAGCTAACCCGTATCACTACCCAGGCTGGCTTGTCTCAGAATGCCATCATAGATTTCACTATCACCCACTACGCCAACGAGTCGATTATCGTCTACCAACAGGACCGGCCAGCCCGTGGCATGACGTATCTCGATCGTCCAGCGCATTTTCATATGCGAGGGCGCGGTCACCAGAATATCATCTTCCAGGTTTTTTAT
>JAAEOZ010000684.1 GCA_024222685.1 Gammaproteobacteria bacterium
CCAATCACACCATCCTGCTGAGCAATGCCCGATGTTTTAACGGCCATGCCTGCGGCGCGAGCACTAATGGTAATTCTATCGCCTTTGCATACAAAACACAGCATATTGCTTTGCACGGGTTGACCTTCCCGTACCCGGTATTTCAATCGCGCACCGACAACTGCATCTACGGAGGTGTAAGGCGTGTGGCGGAGCTGCTTTATGTCAACTTCGGCCAGCGTCACATTGCCGGCAGAAATAACTGTATTCGGACTAATCATACTGGCCGTCACGACAATCGTGCGGGTGCGGGTGACTTTGGCCGTGGTAAACAGGTACCAGTTATTGTCATTGCAACTCACTCTTACTGTTAGATAGCTTTGCGAGAGGGTCGCGGAATCAACGTCAAATTCAAACGGCAGGCTACAATCCGGAATCTTTATACGACTGTCCACTGGTGTGACATCAATTAACAGATTGTCGGCAAATTCATCTGTTTGATTCGACTCAAGTTGCCGGGTAATAAATTGTTCTACGCCCAGCGCAATTTTTTCGTGTTGAGACACGGGGTTTTGTTGGGCAATTGCCGGAAAGTGAGCTATTGTGATAGCTGCAGTCAAGATGAATGCGATGTGAGTGCGTGTAAAAAAACTTTCAAATTTTTTCATGTTCAGATATTTTCATTTTGACTATTATTAAAGTAAATCA
>JAAEOZ010000685.1 GCA_024222685.1 Gammaproteobacteria bacterium
AAGGTCACGCCATATTTATCTTCTAAAGCTTTAATTTGCGTTGAAACTGTTGATTGTCCAATGTGAATCGATTTTGATGCAGCAGTAAACCCGCCCTCTCTGGCAACAGCATGGAATGATCTGAGTTGTGAATGTAACATCTATAAAATAAATAGAACCAATCGTTTTAATGCATTTGTTAAATATTAATCAATATGGAATTATCCTGTCAATAACAATAGTAATACAGCCTAACTTATTCGTTACGATCGCTATTTGGTTAATTTTCGGAGTAGTCTGTGTGGACTTATAACAATCCGGTAAAGATCTGTTTTGGAGAGGGGTACTTCGACTCGACCAATGAAGTTGTAGGTGACAGGCCATACTGCCTGGTCACATACGATGAATCCTATTTTAATTATCTAGCTGGCAGACTGATCGCCATTGCGGGACAACCGCAATCAATAATCAACAACATTTCACCAAACCCCGATTTCCGTACCCTTATGGATTCCTGCAAGCAATTCTCTGAAAGTACTGATCATAACTGTGTCATCGTAGCAATCGGGGGTGGATCGGTAATTGATGCCGCCAAAGTGCTGGCTTCCAGCAATAACGGTTTTGATGCGGTGCGTCAGTTTCTGGAAACGGGTGAAGGCGAAGAACAATTGGGTAGTTATCCACTAATAGCAATTCCAACAACTGCAGGGACTGGTAGCGAAGTCACTCAGTGGGCCACTGTATGGGATACGGATTCACAAAAAAAATACTCACTGTCTCGCTCAGCGCTATATCCGACTCACGCTATTGTTGATCCCGAGCTAATGCTTGGGCTGCCACCAGACCTAACCATAAGTACAGGACTCGATGCACTATCCCATGCACTTGAAAGCCTTTGGAACCGTAATACTAATCCGGTATCTGCTAACTATGCTGTTTTTGCAGCTATAGAGATAATGGAAGCGCTGCCAGCATTAAGTCGTGATTTGCAGAATATCGAACTGCGTTCACGGGTTGCCAGAGCAAGTCTATTTGCTGGCCTGGCTTTTTCAAATACTAAAACAGCATTAGCGCACTCCGTGTCCTATCCGATTACGCTTAGATATAAGGTGCCGCATGGTCTGGCCTGCTCATTTAGCCTGCCAATGGTTCTCGCCAGTGTGATAGGTGAAGATAGAAACTGCGACGCGCAACTTGGCCGGATATTTGGCGACGATTTAGATTTGGCGGTATCTAAACTGACCCAGTTCATCAACAGTCTCGACGTCTCGACAAAAGCATCCAGCTACGGCGTGCAAAACGAGGAGTGGATAGAATTACTAAGCCAGGCTCTCGACGGTGAGCGTGGGCGTAATTTCATCGGCACACACCAACGAGTAATGGAAAATTTTAAGATTTAAACAGTAATCAAAACATCACCAGGCAGAGTGATAACACTTAACCATTAGCAAAATGAGGAGAGTAGATATGCAAAGAAATATTTCAAAATTGCCAATGTCGGCATCGACTATAAGCAGACGCCTGACTACAGGTCTATTATCGATTGCAGTAACATTGGGTTTTAGTTTGACAACAATTACCACCGTTAGGGCTGCTGAATGCGAAAATCCAGACAGTCTGACTTTTGCGATTATTCCGACGGAGGAAACAGTAGCCGAACTTCAACTATATAAACCGGTAACAGATCGCATGGCAAAACTCACCGGGAAGAAAATTGAATTCTTCATGCCAACTTCATACGCGTCAGTTGTTGAAGGTTTACTCAGCAAATTTGTCGATGTGGCTGTGCTCGGCCCTTACTCTTATGTAATCGCCAACAGTAAAGATGCGGATATCGAGGTCTTCGCAACCTATGCCAAGAAGCCCGGGCATCTACAGGAAGAAGGTCCAGGATACAAAGGGGTGCTGGTCTCAAGGAAAGGCTCTGGTTTGAAAACTGTCCAGGATTTAAAAGGTACACTGATTGGTCTCACCGATCCAGGCAGCACTTCAGGGAATCTGGTTCCCAGAGTGGTTTTTTCGAAAGTTATTGGTATGGATATCGATAATTATTTCAAACGCGCGGTGTACACTGGTTCACATGAGCTTTCCACAGTTGCCGTTCACAAAGGCAAGGTCGACGCGGCTTTTGTTGCTTCGCACCGATTTGATAATGTTGTTAACAAGGGTGAAGTGAAACTTGATGATTTTAACGTCATCTGGTCCTCACCACCGATTCCACAGGATCCTTTCGTTTACAGAAACCCACTATGTGATGACATTAAGAAAAACATTCGAGCAACATTTCTGGGCCTCAAAGACGATCCCAATGCGCAGGCTTTCCTGAACAATGTTAAATCGAACACTTTTGTTCCCATGTCATCATCAGATTACGATGTAATACGCGACCTGAAAAAGGCGAAGGACGCCAAGAAAGCAGCAAACTGAGCTAATGTATTTTGAGACGGGATTGCAGTTGAACGAATAACTGCAGCCCGTTTCAATTTTAGCCATCAGATTTATCCAGGGAATCAGTTAGATTTCACTAGCGAGTGTATCGGCAATGGCCATTCTTGAAGTTGATAACCTAAGATCGAAATACAGTTCAAATGGCCCGGAAATATTAAAGGGAATAAGTTTTCAGGTTGAAGACGATGATTTTTTCGCCATCATCGGCCCAAGTGGTGCTGGCAAATCGACATTGATCAGATGTATCAACCGTCTCATTGAACCGACTTCCGGCACGATTATTCTACAAGGTACCGATATGTTGGCGCTCAATAGCAGAGAATTACGCCATATTCGCCGCCACATTGGCATGATTTTCCAGGAGTTTAATCTGATAAACAGAATGTCAGTGATGGACAATGTATTATCCGGGCGACTGGGATATGTCGGTGCGTTTCGAAGCATTTTCAGGTTTTTCGAAGATAAGGACATCCAGCGTGCATTGGAATTGCTGGAACGCGTTGGTTTGCAGGATCACATCGACAAGCGAGCCGATCAGCTTTCCGGTGGCCAGCGACAACGCGTTGGCATAGCCCGCGCACTAATGCAGGAACCCAATTTGCTTTTACTTGACGAGCCAACATCTGCGCTCGATCCAAAAATTTCAAGGGAAGTCATGGCATTGATTCGCAGTATAGCTTCAGAGCTCAAGGTTCCTGTATTGTGTAATATCCATGACGTACAGTTGGCTAAAGAGTTTTGTAATAAAATTATTGGTCTTCAGGACGGGATCAAAATGTTTGACGGACCGACCGATACCCTGGACCAGAGTAGTCTGGATGAAATTTATGCGATGGAAGTCCTTTGAACTGAGAAGAGACGAAAACATGCAAAATTCCACTACACCGCTAACCCTGGATGACATCGTCAGACTGCGTCGAAAAAAACAGTGCATTCAATTTAGTTTCTATTTTATTCTGATTGGGCTGGTTTTCTGGAGTATTCAAGCCACAATCGTCGACGATACAGACTGGGATAGAATAGGCTCATTGTCTGAAATTGGCGAATCTGTATCACATTTCATTGGCATCGATACCAGCCTGGTTCCGAATCTGTTAGGACCGACCATCGAGACATTCATGATTGCATGTATTGGCACGCTATTAGGTCTGATTATCTGTATTCCTGCAATTTGGTTTGGCGCACTAAACGTAACACCTTATAAGCCCATAACCTATCCGATTGCCAGAGTAGCGATGACGCTCAGTCGTTCCATTCACGAGATTGTATGGGCATTGATTTTTGTCTCAGCGGTTGGGCTAGGGGCATTCGCCGGCGTACTTGCTATTGCTGCGAGATCACTCGGATTCATTGCAAAAATGTCGGCCGAAGCAATAGAAAATATCGATGATAAACCGGTCGAAGCAATTCGAGCAATGGGCGGTAGCAATTTGCAGGTCATGTTGTATGCAATACTGCCACAGGTGTTACCGGTGATCCTGGGAATAGTTATTTTTGAGTGGGAAATAAATATTCGAAGATCTTCTGTTCTGGGCCTGGTCGGTGCAGGAGGACTAGGACTGGTATTCTTTCGGCAGATGAATACCTTCAATTATCCAGGTGTGACAACCGTTATTCTCGCTATTCTGGGGTTAATTCTGATTGGAGAAATTACTTCTCATTATGCCCGAAAAGCTATGATATGAAGCCTGCACATCTATGAAAACACCAAATATAGAGATGCAGGACAACAATAATAATCGTCAATGGAGTCGCTTCAAATATCCTCAATCGGTGATCAGATATGGAATACTATTAGGTATTTTAATATTTCTGAGCTACTCAGTTCACTATCTTAATATCCCACTAGAGCGCTTTCTCGGCATGTTTGGTCGGCTCGGCGATGTACTGGCAAACCGCTATTATCCACCCGATATGGATTACCTGAATAATAAGGATTTTGCCGGTGCAATAATCGAAACCATTCAGATGGCTTACCTCGGCGCTCTATTCGGGTTAGTGCTCGCAATCTTCCTCGGCTGGTTTGCCGCTTATAATGTCAGTCCTTCCAGAAAATATGTTTACCCATTGGCAAGACTGTTTGCCATGGGCTGCCGCTCGGTCCATGAAATGATCTGGGCTATTTTGTTTGTAACAATTTTAGGGTTTGGCTTATTGCCAGGAGTGCTGGCACTAACCATGTTTTCAATTGGTTTTGCTGGCAAACTGTTTGCTGAAGAAGTTGAATCCATTGATATGGGTGAAGTTGAGGCAATCCGTGCTATGGGAGGGACACACTTACAGGTGTTTGTCTTTGGTGTCTTCCCTCAGGTGCGTGTTGCGTTTACCGGCATTGCGATCTACACATGGGACGTCGCCTTCCGGGCGGCCACAGTGGTTGGCTTTGTCGGGGCCGGAGGAATGGGCTGGTATCTCAAGCGCAATATAATGCAGATTGAAACTGAGCGAACGGCGGCAATTTTATTATCCATTGTTTTCCTTGTCGTTATTTCTGAATTTGTCTCAGCCTGGGCAAGAAGACGGGTATCCAAAGCCAAATAACGGGGATTGAGCAAAAACGTTAGTTGTTTAGATATCCAGGCACTAGTTCTGTAAGGCCAATCTGACTGCATTGGTAGCAGCAGCAATCGCTATCATAAATAAAAAATACATGTCACGGTAAAGAAATTCATCACTCCCAAACTTTCAGTTATAATTCCCCGCCACTTAATCGGCACAATTAGCCACTCGTAAATTCAACCTGTTTAGAGACACCCATGTCTGATATAGACGAAATGCATCGACGTCGCACCTTTGCCATCATCTCCCACCCCGATGCCGGCAAAACAACGGTCACCGAAAAACTCCTGTTATTCGGTAAAGCCATACAGATGGCCGGTACCGTAAAAGGCCGTAAAGCCGCACGCCATGCCACCTCTGACTGGATGGAACTGGAAAAGCAGCGCGGTATTTCGGTGACTTCCTCGGTCATGCAGTTTCCCTATAAAGATAGCATCATCAATCTGCTCGACACACCCGGGCACGAGGACTTCTCGGAAGATACTTATCGCACGCTGACAGCAGTTGACTCGGCGCTGATGGTTATCGACTGCGCCAAGGGCGTCGAAGAGCGTACTATTAAGCTGATGGACGTCTGCCGTTTACGTGACACTCCGATCATTACTTTCATCAACAAGCTCGACAGAGAGGGCCGTGACCCCATTGACTTAATGGATGAAGTCGAAGACATCCTTAAAATACAATGTGCACCGATTACCTGGCCAATCGGTATGGGTAAAAACCTGAAGGGTGTGTTCCATTTGCAAAATGACTCGGTGCATCTGTTTTCTGCATCTGATGCCGATAAGATATCCTCCGGTGAGGTCATCAGTGGTATCGACAACCCGAGACTTGATGAAGTGCTTGGCAATATGGCGGAAGGCTTTCGTGAAGAAATTGAGCTGGTACGCGGTGCATCTCATGAGTTTGATCTAGATGCCTATCTAAAAGGAAAATTAACACCGGTTTTTTTCGGCTCGGCTATCAATAACTTCGGCATGGCCGAATTACTGGATGCTTTTGACAACCATGCTCCGTTTCCGATGGCGCGACCAACACTTACACGTCAGGTCGAACCCGACGAAAGCAGACTAACTGGTTTCGTATTCAAGATTCAGGCAAACATGGACAAACAGCATCGTGATCGCATCGCATTCATGCGCATTTGTTCTGGTAAATATCATCGTGGTATGAAAGTCAAACATGTCCGCATTGGTAAGGACATGAAAATCCCCGATGCACTCACCTTTATGGCCTCAGACCGCGACCATGTCGAAGAAGCCTATACCGGTGATATTATCGGTATCCATAATCATGGCACAATTCGTATTGGTGATAGTTTCACTCAGGGCGAGGATCTCTCTTTTACCGGCATTCCCAATTTTGCACCTGAACTTTTCCGTCGGGCGCGCCTGAGAGACCCACTTAAAATGAAGGCCTTATTAAAAGGTTTGACGCAACTCTGTGAAGAGGGTGCAACACAGCTTTATAAACCGCTCGCCAATAATGACCTGATTCTCGGTGCGGTCGGTGTCCTTCAGTTTGACGTTGTCGAGCACCGGTTAAAAGACGAATACGGTGTCGATTGTCAGTTCGAGGCGGTCAACGTTAACACAGCGCGATGGGTTAGCTGTGGGGATGAAAAGAAATTGAATGAATTCAAGACTAAAGCGCGCTTAAACCTGGCGCTCGACCATGCCGGTGATCTGGCTTATGTCGCACCGTCACGCGTCAACCTCACGATGACAGAAGAACGCTGGCCGGAAATTGAGTTCCTGGCGACTCGCGAACATGGCATTTACGACAGCGAGTAAATTAACTGGCTCTGCTTTTCTGTTAGTTGTGGCATGGCAGTCTCTGGCAGGCAGTATTGGTCTGCCGACACGTGATCAAAACCCGATGCTACAGGCCTTTTATCTGCCTTCAATTAACACGCAGGCTGAAGATGGTTTGCTGCTGAGTCATTCGTTATTTATAACCAACACTTTTCAGGATGAAAGTCGAGGCGGTGAGCAACTCGTAATCGATGTTGAAAACTATCGATACGAGCTGTCACTGGCCTATCAATGGGACGACTGGAGACTATCCTCTACCCTGCCCTTCATAGCCAATGATGGGGGCAGTCTGGATAGTTTAATCGAAGAGTGGCACGACGTATTCGGCCTGCCACAGGGCGGACGTGTTACCAATCCGGATGATCTTATTAAGCTGTCATACCTGCGGGACGGTGAAACGGTTTATAACCAGACCAAATCCGACAGTGATACAGGTGACTTATCTCTGTCGGTACAGTACCGTATCAACAGCATTCGAGATTACCCCACCGAGCTGGGATTCGGTATCGAGCTGCCAACCGGTTCTATTGATAGTAATAGTGGCAATGAAAAAATCGACACCGCATTCTGGCTCACCACGGTTGGCCAACTATCTGAGCACTCCAGATTTTACGGCTTACTCGGCATCAGCCTGCCGGGAAAAGGTGGGCAATTAAAAAAACATATTAAAGATCAGATATGGCTCACGCAGATAGGCACAGAGTATGATTTCAATAACAATATCAGTGCTATCTTACAATTTGACATACATACCGCCACACTGAAAAACAGTCAACTCAAAGCCTTTGGGAATTCATTGCAGATGCAATTAGCACTACAGTTTAAAAACTGGCTAGCAAACCATTCAGTTGACCTGTTTTTCTCGGAAGACATCCTGGTCAAATCGGCACCGGATATCACTTTCGGCCTGAGGGTAAACCGAGTAGCATATTAAATTAACAATCAAAGAGTTCGATAATCGAACATCCATCAAGACCGTCTGCGCGAAGGATTGCAAATTCCGGGCTGCAAAAATTTTTTACCAGAAATTCAATCAAGCCAATCATCACTTCGAAATTAGCCGAATAGATAACCGACCGTCCCTGCCTGTGCGAGGTTACGATACCGCTGCTCAATAAATGGCTTAAGTGAAAAGACAACGTATTATGCGCAATGTCGAGGCTATTACCTATAGCTCCAGCTGCAAGTCCTTCGGGACCAGCTTTGACCAACAAACGAAATGCTTTCAATCTAGTTTCCTGCGAAAGCGTATCGAAGATAATCATGGCCTGATCGATATTCATATATCGATAATAATTGACATATTATTTTGCGTCAATACTTGTTGACATAATTAAGTAAGAACCTGAGACTTGGGTTGATGAGCATCGCTATAAAAACCACGCAGAAAATGCTTATCTAGTGTAGTGTCCTACACTAGCTCATTAGCCAGCACTTCTGTCGTATCGGATTAATTCAAACTCGTAGCACTGGTCTGATTTCCCTGTTACTTTAAGAGCAAATATCAAACAGATACTCATGACTCTACAATTTCATCGATTCCTGCGCTGGCTTCTTTTCTTATGGATTAAAGTGGAAATTTATCCACGTGAGAACCCACCCTACGACCTCGACCCGGAATCGCGAACTCTTTACATTGTAGCGGATCGAGGTTTAAGCGATTTGCTTGTATTGACCCAGGTTACACACAGACTGGAATTGGCCAGTCCTCTGCAACGAATTATGATACCTGGTGGAAGCTATTATCATTCGGTGTACAGCCTCGCATCGCGAAGCCCAATGATAGACTGGTTACGTCGCCGCAAGAAACAGTCTCCCTTACTGCAGGACTTCATCGATGTGCTGCAATCTGCTGAACCCTTCAAACTACAGGTAGTACCGGTTTCTGTTTACTGGGGACGACCACTTGCCAGACAGAAACACTGGGTGCAGGTTTTGTTTGCTGATACCTGGGCGGTGGGCGGCAAGATCCGGAAATTTCTGACCATTCTGGTACATGGTCGTAATACACGGCTACTGTTTTCCCAACCGATTAAATTCGAAAACCTGGTTCGCGAATGTGAATACTCAGCCGATCAGGTACATGACTATCTGCTTGATCAACTCAGTCGTCAGCGAGAAGCAACTTTTGGCCCACAAATCGATAAGCATAAGGTTCTTGCGAACGCGGTTTTGAGCAGTGATGAGGTTCAATCGGTGATTAAAGCCGATACCGATAACCACACTCCAGACGCCTCACTAAAACGCGCCAGGCGCTACTGTAAAGAGATATTTGCAAACTCTACGCAAATGACAATTGAACTCATGCTGCGTTTACTCAATCAGTTCTGGCGACGATTCTACAGCGGCATAGACACCTTCAATATCGAAACAGTCAAGCAAACCGCGCTAACCCATCAGCTGGTCTACGTTCCCTGCCACCGAAGTCATGTCGATTATTTACTGTTGTCCTATGTCATCTTTATAGAAAACCTGGCGATTCCCTATATAGCCGCGGGCAACAATTTAAATCTACCATTTATCGGTCGTATCTTACGTGGAGGAGGTGCTTTTTTTATCCGACGCAGTTTCAGAGATAACCCGCTATATGGATCAGTGATGCGGGCCTATATTAAGCAATTAATTGAACTGGGTGTTCCGCTTGAATACTTTGTGGAAGGTGGGCGTAGCCGCACCGGTCGGTTACTCCAGCCAAAACTGGGCATGCTCGATATGACCGTTGATGCCTTTATCAAAACTCAGGCCAGACCCCTCGCATTTGTACCGGTATACATCGGCTACGAGAAGCTCATCGAAGGCCAATCTTACCTCGGAGAGCTTTACGGCGAGAAAAAGAAGAGAGAATCATTAGCCGGCGCACTATTGGCAATTTTTCGATTAAAAGGACACTTCGGAAAAGTCACCGCGAGTTTTGGTAAACCCATCGAACTTTCAGAACTGCTCGATCAGGCAGCACCTCAGTGGCGAGACAGGATAACTGAAGTCGATCTCAGGCCAGACTGGTATCGACAGGTGATAAACAAACTATCGAGACAGATAATGGTCGGTATTAACCATGCCAGTGTCGTTACCCCGGTTAATCTGGTAGCTACGATTCTACTGGCCACACCAAGACAGAGTATCGATTGTCGGGAGCTAATCGACCAGTGCGGTTTGGTAACGCGTTTACACGAAACCACCGGCACCCTTAATAGTGTTCGATTCGTTGATTCAGTCAATCAGGATCAAATCGATAATATGGTCGATAAAAAATTATTGCGCATTCGGAAACATAAACTCGGTGACATCATCTACCTTAAAACTGAGGATTCTGTTTTGATGAGTTATTACCGAAATAACAGCCTTCACGTTTTTGTCATTCCTGCGCTCATTGCCTGCTGCTTTGACAATTCAACACGATCGTCAGTAGCCAGAATCAGTAGCATAATCAAGGTGCTTTATCCATTCCTGAGGGCCGAACTGCACCTTGAGTGGACCATCGATGAGCTTGACGAACTAGTCGAAAAATATGTCACCTCAATGATAAAACTCGGACTATTGCGACAGAGCAGAAATGATCTACGTAGACCAGAGCGTAGTGCCAGAAGATTTATGGATTTGAATCGACTGATTCTGGTTGTCCAGCCTATACTGGAACGCTACTACATGACTTTCATCGTGCTCTGGCAATCCGCGAAGGCCCCGATGAACGAGGCTGACCTGGAACAACGTTGCCATTTACTCGCACAGAAAGTGTCGATGTTACACGGCATTAACTCACCCGATTTTTTTGACCGGACATT
>JAAEOZ010000686.1 GCA_024222685.1 Gammaproteobacteria bacterium
CCCCCACAATTTCAGAACTCTGGAGGCGCTGAGTTGACAGGGGCAGGACTTGAGCTTGAATATAGTTTTTCACCTCTATATAAACTGGATACCAATATCTCTTACGCGAAAAGTAAGTTCGACGCGACAGGCGATGAGCTCCCCGGTGCAGCTAACTGGCTCTCCAATATCGGCCTGTTTTATGAGCCGAAAGAGGATATCCTGGTTAACCTGCAGTATCGGTATGTGGGGGAACGCGGCAGAGATGTGGGTGACACACGTAGCGACCTGGATGGTTACCAGACTGTCGATGTTACCTGCAGCCTTTTTAACCTCTGGTCAAGAGACCTGACATTAAGGGCCGGTATTAAAAACATCTTCGATGAAGACGTTCGTTTTGTGTCCAGTATGAACACCTATCCTGAAGACCTTCCCAGGCCCGGCACTTCGTACTGGTTACAGATCTCCTATGATTATTGATAAGCAACATCTATCCAACAGGTATTATTGACGGATTTATATGTTCGACCAGATTAAAAACAAGAGTGTTATCAAGGCAGGATTTTTCCTGTTCATGCTCTCTGTTGTGTTTACGATACTGGGCGTAAGCGGGGCATTGGCAAGGGGTATCGATGACGATCTGTTGAGGATTGCTCTGAAAGTCTTTCCCAGAACAGTAGCGGTTGACCTGGACATCGCAGGGAAGCTCACGCCGGACGGCAAGGTACGGCTTGTACTGTTTTATCAGGTTAAACATGAGCGCGCCGAGGCAGCGGTACAAAAATCGAAAGCAGATTATAAAAGTATTGCCGGCTACCCGGTAGAAATACTTTCGACCGATAAACTGACTCAGGATATCCCGACAGCAATTATGCTCATGGAGAATTTAGACGATGTTGTCTTCAAACAACTACTCGACTACTGCACTACGCATGGCATCATTCTCTTTTCTCCTTTTGAAAAGGATGTAAGGCGCGGCGGTACAGCGGGGATATCGATTGAAACGCGGATTAAGCCGTACTTCAACAAGGCCACGCTTGAGAGATCGGGAATAACAATTAACGAGATTGTTTTGCGGTCTTCAAGGATGGAGGAATAGGCATGTCAGGGTATAAGTTTTACCGGCTTTCGACGCTGACTATGATAATCAGTATTGTCGGCATGGTAGTAATATCGTCGGCAGTGGGCTATTACTGGTACGGGGTAACGCTTCCTTCACTGCATGCCAGTGAAAATCTGAAAGCCGAACTGGTTGCGACAATGGCATC
>JAAEOZ010000687.1 GCA_024222685.1 Gammaproteobacteria bacterium
TGCGCTTGATCGCGCGGTACAGGTGCAAATGATAGCCTTATTGAAAAAGTTACAACGCGAACATCGCCTTGCCTACCTGTTTATCAGCCACGACCTGCGCGTGGTTCGCTCGATGGCCAACCAGATTCTTGTCATGCAAGACGGTAAGTTGATTGAGCAGGGAGCGAATGATGATATTTTTAGTAACCCCCGGCAGGCTTATACGCGCCAGTTAATTAAGGCTTCGCTTAGTTCTGCTTTGAATCAGCAAAACTCTCGGGGATAACGTGGTGTAGGACACTACAATAGACCTTGCGGGCTTGTTTCTCTCGCCAGCTCAGCTCACATCATAAATAGTAATCTGCTCTTTCGGAACCCTCAGTTTCCTGCCATTGATGGAGACAACAGTATGGTCATCGTGTTCATCACAATCATCTGTTTCGAGATTAGAAATTTTATCCGCAAGCGATTGACGAAGAGCCTGCTCTCGGACCTTTTTCAGGTCGGTGTTGTGCTGCTTTTTATGAATCCAGTCGATCATATTCAATCAAGGCCTGGTGACAAAAACTATTTCCTTTATCGGTAAGTATAGACAGAAACTTTAATTTTGCTGTCAGTTATACTGAATTGTCACAACCATTGTACCGGCGTAAGAGCCGTAATTCTGATTGCTTCCTACATTTAATGTAGCGCCAACGCTAAGAATCTGTTCACCGTTAGCATCAATTTTGCCCGCAGTTGCAGGCAGGCTGGTGAATTTGTTTATCACCATGGTGCCACCTGAAGGGTTGCTCAGAACGGCAGATTCCGGCAGCTTAATGGTATACACGGCGTTTGGCTCGCCCTGTACTTTAAATGTGGCTGGCCCGCCGCTCTCGGCGGATTTAATGTCCGCACCGCCGGTAGCAACTCGGGATCCGTTCGGGCTCAGGGTGATGGTTCCGGCGGATTTGTTTGATGAAACATCGGCGAATTCTAAACCACTCTGGGTGTTCAGGCTGACTGGTTTGATGATGTTGGCAGTAATCGTGGCTGTACTAACAGCGGCGTACATCGGCATTTGCATGCCAATGCCTAAAATCAGGGGTAACAAATGAATGAAGTGACGATTACACAGCATCCGGAATCTAACCTGGCAAAAATTCATATCAGTTATTTCCTCTACATAAAGTGATCACAGCTAACTGAGGTTGCATTGCAGTCAATATCGGCAGGGGGAAAATAATCTTGAGGCTTTTTTTAATTATTTTCAGCGTACAGGAAATTAAATTTTGACTGATATACTCAAATGGTTTGCTGAGGTACACTCGATATGAATGCCTGCATAGATGACCACAAAACCTGGCAAATTCAATGCATTGCATAAGTACCTGTCGGTACGCATAATTCTGACTGAAAAACTGTTAATTTAGAGGATCATGAACCAGGACGAAGCACGAAAAATACTGGGGATGAGTAAAGCAGATGCCGATATACTGGGTAGTTTCACGAGGCGTAAAGAATTAATCGCGGACAGGTTGAAAGGTGCCTCCTCCGAAGCCTTAAAGGCGCAATACCGGGAAATGTTGAGCCAGCTTGAAAAATCGGCAGCGGTACTGGTCGGAATGGATATTCAGGCCTCCAGGTCGGCACAGGGCCAGAAAAGACGCTCTCCAGAGTCGAAATCGGATGTGGGCGGTAATGCGTCGCACATTGATATTGAGCTTATTCTAGGACAAACCCTCGCAGATCGCTATGAGGTCAGGGAAAAAATTGGTCAGGGCAACAGTGGCTGCGTATTCCGCGCTTATGACACAAAACGTTGTGAAGACATCGCGATAAAGGTTATATACCCCGAATTGTTGGCTAATAATTTAGTAAGAGAGCATTTCCTGGCCGAAAAAAAGCTTGCCTGCGACCTTTATCATCCCAATATCGTTAACCAGTTCGATGCAAAGAGCGACGGTAGATATTTTTTCCTCACCATGGAATTGCTCAAAGGTCAAAACCTGCGTCAATCTCTCAATGCACGGAAAAAGGCCCGTAAACCTTTTACCAGAAAAGAAGTCATCCAGTTTGTCAATATGATGGTAGACGGGCTTAGCTACGCAGGTAAGAAGATCGCTCACCTTCACATCAGACCGGAGAATATCTGGATAGCCGAAAAAGGTGTCATCAAGGTTATGGACTTTGGAGCTGCGCCCCTGGTTCAGGCTAAGCAAATATCCCAGCAAGACAGGTTACTGGGTGTCGATTATCTGGCTCCAGAACAATTGAATGGCTCAGCCGATGTTGATGATCGAGCTGATCAGTATGCATTAGGTGCAATAATTTATGAAATGTTCACCTTTAAAGTACTTTCGGGTAGAAAGAAAAAAGCTCGTATTCGGCATCGCAAGATAAATAGTAAATTTGCTTCTATTATCAGCAAAATGATGAAGCCTGATGCAGGCGATCGATACGATTCAATCGATCAAATTAAGTCTGCATTGCCAGCTATTGATTCAGATCGCTCTTTGCCTGAAATTAATCAAAAAGCTCTGGGGGTGGCAGCTACACTTGTCATTGGTGTCGCGTTTATTCTGTACGCCATTTCATCAGGTTATTTGAGTAAACTCGGAGACCTGGTCAAGTTCTCGACCGATGTCGAACAACAGCAATTTGATGAAGCTATTCAGCTGGTTAAAAGTATTAATGAGCACATCAGACAACTAGGCCAGAATCAAAAAAAATTGCGCTCAGCGATCAGGCAAGACAGCAAAGAAATTAGCATTCTTGAAGGAGCTCTACATAAAGCCAGAACGGAAAGTAAAAAACTCGAATTAGAGCAGCAACTCGATCCACTCCGAATCAAATTTGCGCATAAGCAACAGCTACAAAGCCTTACAGACAAAGTTATCTATCAGGCTAACAGCCAGTTAAAATCAGCCGACAAGGTCAGGACTGCATTGTTACTTGTAGAGGGTAAAAAACACCTGAAGGCTATCGAGCTTTTAAAACCACTACAGATTGATTTAAGGCAAAAACTGGAACAATTTGGTAATGCAGAAACATATCTCGCGGCACATCGATCTCTCAGTCAAATTCAAACCACCTGGGCGAGTTACAATCAGTCCCGGAATTTACTCCTGCCGGCAGATATAGAACAACGTAATCTTTCAATCTCCGGCGCGCAGCAATTGGCGGAAAAGGGCCAGCTAGCGGAGGCTATCGAACAGATAGATCAACATATTCGAGAATATCAAAGAGACTATGAAGCTGATCAGAAACGAGTCGCCGAGAGAGGTCCACAAAAAGTTCAGCAGGCAAAGACACAAAAGCTGGAAAACCAGTGGAATGCCTATCTGAAAAAACAACGGCTAAAAATCACAGGCATACAAAAGAATGCGCTTGAGCAGGCTAAAACCACTGAGCAGAATCAGCTCGCCAGGCAGGATTTCAAAGCAGCAGAAGATACCAGCCGGAAATTGCAGCAATTGCTATCCGAGTATTATGCTGCATCAAAAGCCAGTGTTACTGCCAGCAGGCAAAAACAGGCTGAGGACAGGGCGACTAAGGCCAAAGCGGACTATGAGAAAGCGGTTGCTGCGGCGAACAGGGCACTGGTTGAGGAAGACTATGATCAGGCAGCCAAAGACTATAAAGAAGCACTTAGCCACAAGCCCAAAGACAATGAAACCAGTAAAAAACTTCAACAGGTAGTGAGTAAATCATCATCTGAACTGTTGAAAAAATACGCGCCAGGCATAGTGTTTGTCAGAATTCCTCCCGGAAGCTTCAAAATGGGCCATTTTGGTCGCGGTGGTAGCAATGATGAAAAACCACAGCACAAAGTCACGATTAAGGGATTTAATCTGATGAAACATGAAGTCACGTTCGCCCAGTACGAGGTATACCTGCAGGAAACCGGGGGGGAAACCCCCGATGACGCAGGCTGGGGTCGGGATAATCGCCCGGTGATCAATGTAAACTGGAATCAGGCCACAGCCTATGCAAAGTGGTTAAGCCAGAAAACCCGCTACTGGTTTAGATTGCCGAGCGAAGCCGAATGGGAGTATGCGGCGAGAGCTAATTCGTCTACCAGTTATTCCTGGGGTGATACGGTATCGCATGAAAATGCAAATTACGGCAAGGATTTCTGTTGTGATGGACAGGTATCCGGTTCTGACAAGTGGTTTAACACTTCACCAGCCGGGTCGTTTCCAGCGAATCAATTTGGTGTCAGTGACATGTACGGTAATGTCTGGGAATGGGTTCAGGACTGCTGGAATACTTCTTATAACGGAGCACCAAAGGACGGTAGCGCGTGGTTGAGGGGTAATTGTAATAAACGGGTCCTGCGTGGTGGCTCGTGGAGTAGTGTAGCGGATTACCTGCGGTCTGCTAACCGCGATGCTAGTGCACCTGAAAAGAGCAATAACTCGCTTGGTTTTCGATTACTTCAGGAGCAATGAGGTTTTTGGTTTGAACTATAAAATTGCAGTACCAGGTGATTGAGTACTGGAGCGATTTCTAGATTCGAGCCCTGTTTAAGAAAACGGACATCGAAAAATAAGGGCAATATTTTTAAGTTGTGCCCGGGGCAGCGGTTAGTAGGTGTGTCGAAAATTTACTTCTAATTGGCTGCTAAGGCTGAGTAAGCTGCCGATCAAGTATTAAGGTGGCGTTCGTCTCAAAACGACGTGAGTTCACACCGTAATTTCCACTTCCTGCTGCGCCCCAACTTCGAAGATCTTTTTATAGCGTTCCCTTTCATCCGGTGATCCCATAGCTTTGAGAGGGTTGTCCGATAGCTTCACGGTATCTCGCCCGTTTGCCGAAACGGCTTTGCACACCAACGAAAAGGGTGCTAGTGCATCATCTTCGACAAGGCCTCGAAAGTCGTTGGTCAGCAATGTTCCCCAGCCGAATCCGACCTTGGCCTCACCGCTGAAACGATCGTGTAATCGCTCGATTTCATCAACGTCGAGACCATCCGAGAAAATGATCAGCTTCTCTCGAGGGTCCTGTCCGCGACCCCGCCACCAGTTGATCGCGGTCTCAGCTACTTCGTCCGGTAGCCCTGAATCAACACGGATACCCGTCCAGCTATCCAGCCATGCTGGCGCACGTCTAAGGAAACCGGCTGTACCGTAGGTATCCGGCAGTATGATCAGCAGGTTCCCATCGTGGTCTTTCTGCCAATCTTCCAGCACCCGATAGGGTGCAGTTGCCAACTCGGTATCGTTTTCCGCCAGGGCCGAATAAATCATGGGTAATTCATGTGCATTGGTACCAATCGCCTCTACCTCCTGGCGCATCGCGATCAAGCAGTTTGAGGTACCGGTAAAGCACTTTCCCAGCCCCTCCTTCATTGCCTGTACGCACCAGTCCTGCCACAGAAAGCTGTGCCGACGGCGAGTGCCGAAATCAGCAAGTGACAGTTTATCGAGCTTTTGTAGGCGACCGATTTTTTCCCAGACTCGTGTCATCGCGCGAGCATATAGGATCTGCAATTCAAACTTGCCAAGTTGTTTCAACATGACGCGACTATACATTTCCATCAGCACCGCAAGCGCTGGAATTTCCCACATCATCACCTCAGGCCAGACACCCTCAAAGGTCAGCTCGTATTGGCCATCCCGCTTTTCCAGATGATATGGTGGCAA
>JAAEOZ010000688.1 GCA_024222685.1 Gammaproteobacteria bacterium
ACAAATTCTAGACTAAACCATCAGGTTGCCGCCTCCGGGCGGCAGCGTAACAGGCATCATGCAAGTCAACCGCTTTAATATCCGAGTTTACATGTTGCTGCTGGATGAAAGCAGAAGCAATGTATTACTCTCGGACGAAATCTTCGACGGCAATAATTTCACTAAATTTCCCGGTGGCGGTCTCGAATATGGCGAGGGCATTATCGACTGCCTGCATCGAGAAGCGTGGGAAGAACTGGGCCAGGATATCGAAGTTGTTCATCAACTCTATACCACCGAAAGCTTCCAGAGATCGCTTTTCAAACCTGAAGATCAGATCATTTGCGTCTATTACGAATGTCGCCTACCGGTCAACCGGGAAGGACAGCGATTACCCACATTTCGGGTCAGCGATCAGAAATTTGATTTTGTCGACAGGCACGACCGGGAACAATGTTTCAGGTGGCAGTCAATCCGCCAGTTAAAAGCTGAAGATATGAGCTTACCATTAGATCAGGAAATAGTACCGATGCTGAAGAAACTGAAACCCAATGAATAAAATTGCATTATTTGCCGACGTACAAAATATTTATTACACCACCCGCGAGGCCTATGGCCGACAGTTTAATTATCGCGAGCTATGGCGCAGAGTCGCAGCCAGCGGAATCATTGCCTCGGCAACCGCTTACGCCATACAACGAAACGATGATAAACAGATTAAATTTCAGGATGTATTAAAACACATTGGCTTCGAAGTAAAACTGAAACCCTATATACAGCGCAGTGATGGTTCAGCCAAGGGCGACTGGGATGTCGGTATCGCTATCGATGTAATGGAAGCAGCGCAGAACGTCAACACTGTCATTCTACTTTCTGGTGATGGTGACTTCGATATATTGCTCAATAGAGTTAAAACAAAATATGACGTTTATGCTGAAGTATATGGCGTGCCATCGTTAACCGCTAATTCACTGATCAATGCGGCGAGCATTTATCATCCGATTGATGCTGGTTTACTGATGTGAAATCTTTGTAGCGCCTTAGCACTTGCACAATAAACAGAACAAGTTATACTTGTCTTATATTTTGTACAAGAGGTCAAGGAAATGAAAGTTGTTAATTTTTCTGAAGCTAGAAATCAACTAAAAAGTGTATTAGATCAAGTCGTAGAGGATGCTGATTATACAGTTATCACTAGACGTGATGCGGATGATGCCGTTGTTATGTCACTTGATCAGTTTAATAGGCTAATGGAAACAGTACATTTGCTCAAGAGCCCCGCTAATGCGGCTCATTTAAGCAAGTCTATCCAGCAGTATCGCACAGGCAAAACAGAGGAACGTGGCTTGCTAAATGATTGATATATTGGCATGGACTAAAGAGACCTGGTCAGATTATGTATACTGGCAGGGCCAGGATACGAAAACATTAAAACGTATCAACAAGCTTATATCTGATACTCAACGTAGCCCATTTGAAGGTATTGGTAAGCCAGAACCGCTCAAGGAAAACCTTTCTGGCTTTTGGTCGCGTCGCGTAGATGATAGCAATCGCCTGGTGTATGCAGTCGATGATAATAAGCTAACTATTATTTCTTGCCGTTACCATTATGAAAAATGATTTAAGGACATATCCAGGTTACCCACAGAAATAAACTTACCCGATAACCCAATAGTGATAAAACTACGCCCCAGGAGATATAAATGAAAAATATAGTTATTAAAGCCGCAGAGTATTCTGCTAAAGCATACGAAGAGGCCACTATTAGCAAAGAATCAACACAGGTGTTGGTCATGACAGAGAGTGATGCAACCTGGATAGCATTTAGAGGGACCGAGGCTAAGCTTAAAGATATTACTGCTGATGCAAAAATCAGAAAGGAAGTAACCGATATAGGAGAAATTCATCGTGGTTTTAATGATGCCTATATGTTAGTTAATGACGATATCATTGTATTAGCTAAAGAAGCGAAAGACGCGGGTAATAAACTCTATATTACAGGCCACTCTCTAGGGGGAGCGCTGGCAACTGTTGCTGCTCTTTATTTTAATTTGAATGGTCTAAGCCCTGACAAAGTAATCACATTTGGCTGCCCTAGAGTGCTAAGTAAAGAAACAGCAGAAAAGGTTAATTCAAATCACAAACAGTTATTCTGCAGGGTGGTTAATAATAATG
Source organism: Gammaproteobacteria bacterium (assembly GCA_024222685.1). Lineage (GTDB taxonomy): Bacteria > Pseudomonadota > Gammaproteobacteria. Next base: position 2,155 of record JAAEOZ010000688.1, read on the forward strand.
ATGTAGTGACAAGGGTGCCACCTCGAACGCTGGATTATTCCCATATTGGTGAGTTATGGTATTATAGGGAATCAGGAGAGTTAGTTATGGATAATGATCTTTCATGGTGGGATCTGTTCTGGGATCGTATTGATGGAAGACTGGAGGATTTTGGTGAGCTTGGTACGGATGGGCTCAAGGATCACTTTATGGATAATTATAAGAAGCAGCTCGGAATTATATGAAGCAGGTAGCAAGGCAAACAAAATGAGGAATATCGTGGGCAAGGTAAAAGTTGCTGTTGTTCAGGCCGCATCGGTTTTATTTGACAAGGCCGCGTCAATAAAAAAGGCCTGTCAATTAGTTGAAGAAGCTGGCAATGAAGGAAGTGAAATTGTTCTTTTGCCAGAGGCATTCATACCAGCTTACCCCAGAGGGTTCACCTTCGGTATGAAGATAGGCAACAGGAGTGAAGAGGGGCGAGCACTGTGGAAACGCTATTGGGATAATTCGATAGAAACCTCTGGTTCAGAAGTAAAAGTACTGGGCAAAGCTGCTAAAGATGCAGGCGTATATTTGTCTATTGGTGTTATAGAACGAGATGGCGCATCTGGAGGTGAAACACTGTATTGCTCTATGCTCTATTTTTCTCCAGAGGGAAACTTGATAGGCAAGCATAGAAAATTAAAACCAACAGGGTCAGAGCGGCTAATATGGGGAGAAGGTGATGGAAGCACAATGCCGGTTTTCTCAACTGAATTCGGCAAAATAGGGGGCCTTATTTGCTGGGAAAATTATATGCCTCTGGCTCGTATGGCAATGTATGCAAAGGGGGTCGAAATTTATCTGGCGCCTACCGCTGATTCGCGTGAAACCTGGCAAGCTACGGTGCGTCATATTGCCTGTGAAGGGCGTTGTTTCGTTCTTGCCTGTAATCAGTTTGTAACTAAAGGGATGTATCCACCAGATTTGGAAACAATCGAAGAACTGACTGACCAGCCTGAAGTAATGTGCAGAGGCGGCAGTGTAATTGTTGCCCCTTCCGGCGAAGTTATTGCCGGGCCACTTTGGGATAAAGAAGGCATCTTGTATGCCGTGCTGGATTTAGACGAAATCACAAAAGCAAAAGTCGACTTTGATGTGGTAGGCCATTACTCAAGACCTGATGTTTTTCAACTTAATGTAAACATAGAGTCTAAGTCAGCGGTTGTTTTTAAGGTATGAATCCGCCTTACCCTGGCGATACCTGGACCGACCTAATCCAGCACCACGACTTACTAGCCCGAACGAATCATATCGCTGGCGCGTTCGGCAATCATAATTGTCGCCGCATGAGTATTACCAGACGTAACTCTGGGCATTATGGATGCATCAGCTATTCGCAACCGCTCGATTCCGTGTACCTTTAAATCAGGGCCGACCACAGTATCAGCATCATCTCTCGAACCCATACGACAGGAGCCTACGAGATGATGGCTAAGGCCAACATTGTGCCGCAACCAGTTTTTTATCTGTACATTGTTATCAACCTCGACACCAGGCGATGCCTCGTTCACGACGTATTCGGCAAAAGGCCGTTGTGAGATCAGATCGCGAACCAAAGAAATACTCGCCTGATATGCCACGAGATCCTCTTCCTGAGCTAAATAATTAAATTGAAAAGATGGCTGGTCAGAGATATCAGCTGAGCTGATATGAGTCGACCCCCGGCTTTTGCAACCTATTAATTCGACATAAACCTGAAAGCCGTGTCCCTGACGACTTCGGGTCATACCATCCAGTACCATTGGTAAAAAAGTCAGTTCGATATCGGGTCGATCCAGCGCTGGACTGGTTTTGAGAAAAGCACCCGCCTCAAAGTGATTGGTGGCTGCGGGCCCTGTGCGACGAAACAGCCACTCGAGACCGGCAAACCACCGCCCCGGAAAACGAGTGGCTGGATATATACTGGCCGGCTTCTGGCAATCGTAGGTGAGTTTAATCGTCGGATGAGTGTGTAAATTATTGCCGACGCCCGGCAGCACCTGCTTTACTTCAATCCGATTCCTGTTCAGCACATCAGGGTCACCGATACCTGATAACTCCAGTAATTGCGGTGAAGCCAGAGAGCCCGCGGTGAGTAATATTTCGCGCAGCGCATCGACTCTTTTTAATTGTTTTCCGAGCCGGTACTCAACGCCACGCGCAACACCCGATTGAATAACCAGTCGCTCAGCACGGGCACCGGTGACAATTGTGAGATTGGGTCGCTTCAAAGCTGGCTTGAGATAACCCTCATAAACATCACCACGTTTGCCATTGCGAGTATTTCGTTGCAGGGCGCAAAAACCTTCCTGTGTGCCGGAATTATAATTGGGATTGACCGCGTAACCGGCTTCGCGTGCAGCGCTTATAAAAGCATTATTGAGTGGCTGAGTTTCGGGGCATCCGCGCACTACCGGGATCGGGCCACTATGGCCCATAGTTGGTCGGAGCTATCTTCGTAGTCTTCGATACGCCGAAAAACAGGAGCGACGTCTTCATAACTCCAGCCATCACATCCGCTAGCTGCCCACTCGTCGAAGTCGAGCCGGTTA
>JAAEOZ010000689.1 GCA_024222685.1 Gammaproteobacteria bacterium
CCTTTAAAAATTCCTTCATTCCATCGATGCAAATCCTCTACTGTCGAATATATCGCACCAGCAGCACCTGCATGCGACATATCCCAATTCAAGGCATTGACGGTTTCTCCCTCTATGTGAGAGTAACCAAGTGCTTCATTGGCCAGCTTTAAATCGGCATGATGTACACCGGAGTCATTCATAGCCAGTGGCTTGAAAAATGTTTCCTGTAAATACTTTTCGTATGATTTGCCGGATACTCTTTCCAAAATATAACCGAGTAAGAAGTAACCTGAATTGCTATATGAATAACTATCACCAGGGTTGAAATTAAAATCCTCGTACTTGAACGTCTCAATCAGGTCTTCGGGGGTTATTCCTTGAGTCACCCTCCCTGAAAAATCAATTTTATCGGTATAGTTTTCAATGCCCGAAGTATGCGTCAGAAGATGATGCAATGTCACTTCATCGCCTCGCGGATAGCCTGGGAGATATTTTGAAAGCCTGTCGGTAACTTTTAATTTACCCTCTTCCTGTAACTTTAATATCGAAGCCGCGGTGAATTGCTTGGTTATCGATCCAATGCGAAACTTTGTTTTGGAGGTGACTGGAATTTCCTGCTCCATATCCGCCAGTCCATAGCCTTTACTCAACAAAACCCTATCGCCGCGCGAGATCAATACCGCAATGCCTGGTTGATCCGGCTTTACCATGCCCCGGATGACATCATCGATATACTCACCAGATTCGAGCGAAGCTTTATCGGGTTTCGTGGCGCAAGCCGAGCTGACCAGGAAAATGCAGATCAAGCCCAATTTGAGAACACGTGAGATGTTGAAACAGTCCTGTACTTTCAATGTTGTAACTCCCTTTTTATAAACTAATAATATGCGGTTCCCAATCAGTAGTCCATTGCTGGAGTGCTATCTGTCATAAAGGCATTGGTCTCACGCTCGTTCCCTATGATTTGACAAATAACTGCAACATGCGTTGAGCCACTACGTATTCCCGACCGAAGAAAATTCCATGTGGATTCAAGGAACAAGCGAGGGCCCGTCAACTGGTGAGAAATGCGGGCTAGTCAC
>JAAEOZ010000690.1 GCA_024222685.1 Gammaproteobacteria bacterium
AGATCTGTAAGTTTTTAAACCACATTTGGAGATGTTTCCCTGAACTGTTTTGATCACTAAGAAAAGTAGCCGCGCATTCTAACAGCATCGAATACGAAATCTATTCGGCATTTGATATTGATGCCAAAGATTGCCTGGTACTTTTTATTACCTTAATAGTCAGAAAAAGAAATAGTCCTCCTTAACAACGGTCAAGCCCTTGCTTAATGCAAATCAACGATTTGGCTTTTATGGGATTTATCCTTATTATGTAAATTTGATTACTTCAGGGGCATATCCAAACCATGGATTGCACCGCAATTGAGTAATTCACTGGCCTGAGTGAATAGCTATGCCAGCTTCAGAGATCGTCTATGTACTGGTAGTGCTGCTGGGCATTGCCATGCTGATCACGGGAACCTGTCGTAACCTGCCGGTTCCGTTCACGGTGATCCTGGTCATGGTAGGCCTGCTACTGGGTAAACTTTCCCACCTGCTGCCTTTCATGGAACCCCTGCAGGATTTTAGCTTAAGCCCCGAAATCATGTTATTCGTGTTTCTACCCGCGCTCATATTTGAATCCGGGTTCGCACTGGACGCCCGCCAGATGATTAAGGATCTGCCACCCATTCTGATTCTTGCTATACCTGCTATGCTCATGTCCACTTTCGTGGTCGGGCTAGGGGTCTGGTGGGTACTGGACGTCAAGCTGATTGTCGCCCTGGTGTTTGGTGCATTAATCTCCGCCACTGACCCCGTCGCGGTGGTTGCACTATTCAAGGAACTGGGCGCTCCGAACCGTTTGAATGTTCTGGTCGAGGGTGAATCCCTGCTTAACGACGCGACCGCTATCGTGGCTTTTACGATACTGCTCGGTATAGCTGTCGAAGGCGGCGGTATCGGCTGGTCCGACGTGGACAACGTATTCCTGGATTTCCTGCGTGTGTTTATCGGCGGTGCTTTGTTCGGCGCCTTGCTGGGTTTCGTGGTATGCGAATTGTTATATCGAATGAACAGCGGAATCAGCGTGATTCTGACCTCGTCGATCATCATCGCCTACGCCAGCTTCGTCATCGCCGAGCACAGTTTCCACGTTTCGGGGGTCATGGCCGTGGTTGGATCTGCGATTGCCCTGAGGCGATTCGGCGTGACCCGGTTCCGTCAGGATACTACCCATGCCATCAGCGAAGTCTGGGAGGTCATCGCGTTATGCTGTAATTCGTTGCTGTTTTTACTGGTGGGTTTATCGATTAGCATCGGCACGCTTTTTAACCAGCTCGGACCCATCTTCATCGCAATCGCCCTGGTATTGAGTACACGCGCACTGTCTATTTATAGCCTGGTCCCGCTGGCGGTAAAACGGTTTAAGCTGCCCCATATCAGCATGGGCGAACGCCACATCATGTGGTGGGGCGGCCTCAAGGGCGGTCTGGCCATCGCCGTGGTGCTTTCAATCCCCAGCGATCTGCCTGAACGCCAGTTTCTGTTCGAAGTTACCCTCGGTGTGGTCCTGTTTACGCTGTTGATCAGCGCACCGACGATACGCCCGCTAATGCATTTTCTCGGCTTAAACGAGTTTTCGAGGGGGGAAGAGCTGGAGTATCGAAACTCGCTACATAGTGCCGAAGAAACTTCGCAGGGATATTTGTCCAGTTTTGCCGCCAGTAAAATTGTGCCGCGCAGCACGGTTGCTCCGTTACAGGAGCAGATTCATAAAACCTTCTCCAGTGGCATCGAAGATGACGAAACAGTAGCGCACGAAAACGACGAGTACTTCGCTGAATTCAGAGCTTATAGAGTGGAGCGAGAATCGCTCAAATCGCTGTACGAAACTGGCGTTATCAGCCAGTACATTTATCTCGATATGAACAACCGGTTGCATGCAGTGCAGGAATCGCTGCGACTCGGTGAAGGCAGTATTGGAGAAGTCGACGAGTCGGAGGAACGGACTCTGTTTCAACGACTTGAGACTTTTGTGCTGGCTAAAACTCGCGAAAAGACCTGGCTGGCAGGATGGCTTTCGAAATACCAGGAACGCAGGACAGTGCATAGAGTGCAACGCAACCTTGCGCACATCCTGCTAAGCGACGACGTGATATCAATGCTGAGTCAACAGCACGACTTGCTTGAGGAAGTCATAAACAAGGTAACGTCTATCTACCAGGGCCGAAAAAAATACTACCGTAAACAGCTCAAACAGATCAGAAAATATTATCCGAATTTCTACCTGCAATATCTCGAGCGACTCACGAAACGATCCATGATCAACAGTGGCTGGAATGGGGTGAAGTCTGAGTTTGCCCATGGCGATCTCTCTGCCAAAGGCTTTAACCTGGTACAGGCCAGAGTAGATGCCGCTTTGGCGGAGGTTGATGAATCACCGCTTATTTTCTCGAAAACGGTCAGTACCATATCTGAATATCTGGAAGATATTGATCTGTTCCACGATTTGAACGATCGGGACTATGCCTTCCTCGAGGAAAACACTTCCATTGTCACGTTTTTAGCCGGCGATACCATTATGGGCCGCTTTGAATCGGGCATAGATTTCTATGTGCTGGTGGATGGCAAGGCCACTGTCTGGATCAAGGATGCATTCAGTCGTGAGCAGTTCATGGCCGAATTACTGAAGGGGGACTTTATGGGTGAATCCGGTCTGCTGGCAAAGCAGAAGAGTCGCAAACATCACAGGAGCGCTACCATAAAGGCGGAAACTCCCTGCACACTGGTGAGGATTTCGCCCGATACAATATCGCGAATTCTCTGGAAGTATCCAGAGATTCTAAACACCATACGTGAAATTAACGAGGCCCGTTTAAGCGTCCGTCCGAAGAGTACCGACAAGCTGCGCGTCTACAAACCTAAAAAAGGCCATTAACCGACCACAGTGCCTGGGGGTTAAGGTCACCTCTAATTTAATCAAAAAATCACTCAAATTGAGTTAAACATCATGTAACCCGGAGGATTAATCTCGATTAGAAAAATAAAGCGACATTAGCTGTTAAGCGATGTATAACTGCTCTTCAGGCTTAATTTTCTCCTGGCAAATAGCAACAGGCATATGAATGATTACACAACTAGTAAAGAAGCTGATAGCAGTCTTTTTCCTGTCTACGGTAACCATGATTTCACAGGCAGATGCTACCAGCTCGCATGGAATATCGGTTTTTGGGGATTTGAAATATGCCGCCGATTTTAAGCATTTTGACTACGCTAACCCCGATGCACCCAGGGGTGGAACTGTGCACCTCTCCGCGCTAGGTGGGTTCGACAGCCTGAACCCTTTTATTCTCAAGGGGGTTTCGGCCTCCGGGGCAAGTTCAATCTACGACTCACTCACCAGCGGTTCGGCCGATGAGACTTTTAGCGAATATGGGTTGATCGCAGAAACCATAGAGGTACCTGGCGACAAGAGCTGGGCTATATTCAACATGCGCAAACAGGCTCGTTGGCATGATGGTAAGCCTCTTACCGCAGAAGACGTAGCCTGGACTTTCGATGCCTTGAAAACAAAGGGGCATCCATTTTATCGCTCCTATTATAGTAGTGTCGAAAAAGCGGAAGTGTTGGGATCATATAAAATCAAATTCCATTTCTCTGAAACCGGTAATGCCGAGTTACCGATGATCATCGGCCAGATGGAAATCCTGCCCA
>JAAEOZ010000691.1 GCA_024222685.1 Gammaproteobacteria bacterium
CGCATAATCAGGTATCACGCTGATTTTTTATCGTCTTCCAAAATTTTTGCAACAGAGCCAACGATTTCGAGTAATTGTTCATCTGAATCATGCGGTCCGGCAAACTGTAAACTTACGCCGAGACCCGGAGAGATTGATTTTACCGGTATGCTGATAACCGGATGACGGCTGAGATTGAACAGACTGGTATACCTTCGTAAATAATCGTCAATCGGATAGCTCCGATTTCCGAGTTTCAGCATAGTGTCTGTTTTTCTGGGTGGCAGACAGGGCATCGTAGGGAGCATGAGCACATCCGCCCGTTCAAACAATTTGCTTATTTTCTGTGCCAGTTCAACCCGTGAATGACAAGCCCGTTCATACTGCTCTGAGGTGACTGACGATCCGAATTCAATCGTGGATCGCACGACCGGTTTTTGCAGATCTGCCGTTTGCTCAAAATGAGGGCCATGAATGTCGATCGCTTCTTTTGCAACAATGGCGTCATGAACCCGCGCTACCTCGTCAGGATGGGGGAGTTTTACATGCACAATTTCCCATCCCAG
>JAAEOZ010000692.1 GCA_024222685.1 Gammaproteobacteria bacterium
AAATTCGTCCAGCGTTTTGGCCAATGCCAGCTTCTGGCTGTTGGCTTTCGATGGTCGGTAGTCGAGGGTCAGTTTGGTTACCAGGTTTTCCTCGGCATAACTGTTACTGTCTATTTTGACAAAAAACAAACTGTCACCCGGTACCATCTCCGGAACAACCCCTGCTTTTACGATTTTGACAACATTGTCTTTTTCAGCCGCATAGGTTCCGGAAGTATCCACCAGCGCGCAGTATGAGGTTTCGTAAAGTTTGTTATCGCTGCAGGAAACCGATACCAGGGTTATTACTACAGGCAATAAGATTGAATTAATTTTGCTATTCATTGCATTGCCTCCTGTCAGCTTGCTGTCACAGCGCTGGCACTACCGATTTCATCGGCTTGCCGCGGTTTCGAATTAATCATCTCTGCGATTTTTGCAGGCACGATGATGTAAATATCGAAAATGTGACTGATAATTTTAAACAGACTTTCGATTAGATAGGCGAAACCGCTGGCGAGATGACAAAACAGAGTTATCACGATCGTGTAAATTCGAGTAAAAGCATGCTGACTGGCCTCGATAAACATTTCCAGCGGAATGGCTATCACCGCCAGTATCCAGGGTAATACAAAACCCAGCAGTGCCTGACCGATAACTGTGATGTTCGAGCTTATAGACTCGGTAATCTGTGCAACGCCACCTGCGAGACTGAGATCCAGCGCCGTTTTGGCTTCCGCAAGATTTTCCCGCAACACCGCCAGCGAAGCCTCGACCGACGACAGAAAAAACAACCCGAATAACGCACCGTAGAGAATAATTTTGCGCTTACCACGAGTCATATTGGCAATCTGCGGGAAGGTATGGGTTACACCCATGGCTTCGAATAAAAATATGCCGAGCACCAGCTCCAACGCAACAATGACCAGTGCCGACACCTCAGACACGGCCATGCCAGCGACACGTACACCGGCAGGAACCAGCTCGGACATGGGTAGTGCAATCAGGTTGAAATTGATAAAGGCTCCAACCAGCCCGACACAAATAACGATTAGCGAAATGATAAATAACTTGGTTACCTTTGACGAAAGCATATCTACCGACTCTGGATCCCCTGCTGAGATTTTTTCATATTGGGTCATGTAATTTTCAACATTGCGGCCATTCTCGATGACTTTTCCACCTGTCGGTTAATATCCTTACCGATTTTTTCTACACGCTTCCAAATTGGGGACATTGTGGTGAGTATTTTATGACGCTTCGAGGTTGCGTCACGAAATTCGGACAATGCCTTTTTCTCACCCGCTACCGCCGATTTATGTATCTCTCCGAGCATTTTTTCGATGATGCGGTCATTGGTCGAATTTTGCGCATTTCCCAGACTTTCTATTACCTCACTCCAGCCAGGTGCCATCGGCGTCACCTGTCCACATTCTTCATAATCACGCTCGATACGGCTAATGTTTTCATCGAGTCGAAGCTGTAGCTTAGGATAGCTAGCCAGACTCTTTGTGTTGACCATGTCGATACGAGAAAACTCCTGAAGAATTTCGCCCTGCATTTTCGCCACGCCAGACTCGAGCAATACCTTACGATCTTTTTGCTCCAGCGCTTCGGCAGATTTTTTAGTCCATTCCGCAAGTTTGCGTAAGCCACCAGCAGACCCATCGGACATTGCCTGAATCATTTTGTGCACAGGTTCTCGAGCAAAATATAAAAACACCATGCTCAACACAGCCAGTATGACTAACGACAGGCCAGGCATGGATGGAATGATAGTTAATATTTCCATAGTATTTCTCCCAGTTGATTTAATTCAACTGTAGAAAGAGGGTGTGAAAAATTGGTGAGTTTTAAGAAAAGGTTTTCTACTTTATGATTAATTAATCACTTATATAGAATTAGTTCACATTCTAAAACCTGCTTAACTGAATTCTCTGCGTATACTTGTTAATCACCTTAACCGTTGGTACAGGCTTTACAATGGCCTCGATAATCTGGGTCGAAGATCAACTCCACTGGATAAATAAATTTTCATCGATTCTTGAGCAAAGTGACTTCGATGGAAAGTCAAACGCGCTGTTGATTTATAATTTTGCCGAAGCGGCCAAACAGAAAATTGCACTTATTGATAAGAATACTCCCCCGGACGTGGCCCTGCTGGACGCACGCATGAACGGAAACGACCAGGCAGGATTCTCGGTCTCCAGCGCGCTAAGAAAGAAATGGCCGGATATCCCGATAATATACCTGTCGGAGCATAGCGGGACAGAAATTGAGCGCGATGCACTGGAGCAATTTTCAGCAGCTGACTTTATCGCCAAGCATCAGAATAATGTAGAGCAGGTTCTCTGCTGGCGCATCAAGGCTGTACTTCGGCAATCTGCACTAGGTCAACAGGCCGGTAGTAACGCAAGCGATAGTATTGTCAGTGGTGATCTCACGATTGACCTGAGTAGCTGGAATGTATACTGGAAATCAGTTCGCCTGATGAATCCGAGTAACCGGCTGAGACCGCTAGCACCAACACCCAGAAAAATTTTGCGCGAACTGGTGGAGTGTTCTCCTCGACCCTTAACTGCCGGACAGATAGCCGAACGTATCGAGGCCGATGTCGATAAATTTTCCTACGCCAGTTATCGTCAACATATCAAGACTTTACGACGCGCCATCGATGCCGCCGAGGCAGCAGATGGTAATTTTCTAAAGCTTTGTAATAAGGGACACGGCATAGTCACTTTCGGTGACGAGGGCGCCTATTTCTGGAATCCTCCGGTAACAGATCGACAATGACGGGTTCCAGAGTCCCTTACCCCTGGCTTAGTACTACTTCGGCTCTGGTTGTTATTTGCTGGCAATTCATATTGCTGCTACCCGAGGTCATCCTGCCTTACAGGCTGCCCGAACAATTAACCCAGGAGCAAACCCTGTTGGCGGCCGTGGCAATAACGCTGTTGTTAATCGTGTTTGATGCTCGTCGTTTTGTGAAAGCCTGGAGCGGCTACAGGGCAGAGTTGAAAAAGCATGAAAAACAAATTGCCGAGTTATTTGATTCGAGACGCGAACTCGGCACTCGTGTCAGGACTTATTCCGATCATGCCGATAAGTTAAAACTGTTTATCAGCGATCGCTTACTCGAGTACATTGAGTATGACGAAAAATTTCTACACTTTAAGAACATCGCATCCGAAGTAAGGCATAACGGTGTGATCAGTTATGATCGCGCACAAACGGCTCTCAGCAAAGGCGCAGAGCTATGCGCAGATCGAATCGATCAGCACGATCTGGGACAACAGTTCGAAGAAGCCAGCGAAAGCCTGCTCTACCTCTGGGATCTGCTCGACATAGCGACAACAGACAATATTACTCTCCATGTTGCCAACCGAATTTATGACAGCGAGGAGTATTACTTTCAGTCCATGTTAAACAAGGAGGAGGCATCGTCGTTTCCTTATTCGCCAACCTTTTCGATGTTCAGCGCATTGCGCAAGGCTTTACTGCCGATAGTAGATTCCCCACAGCAACTCGATAAAATAGAAATATCAAACCAGGCTTTCAACTATATCGACGATAGATTCAATTTACTGGTGCGGCATGATTGCGATATGCTGGGTAATCAAAATCACATGGTGTTGTTACTGGAGAATTTGCTTAACAACGCTGTTTATTACGCTAGCCAGAAAGCATCACGCAACAAATATAGTCGTATCGGGATATTGCTGACTCAACGACAGGACCAGATCGAACTTGAGGTCTACAACCGTGGTCCAATAATAAAGGATGAAGATCGTAACCGTATTTTCCAGCTTGGTTATTCTTCGCGACGTGTACGTGATCACCATGGTAAAGGTCTTGGCCTTTATTTCGTCAATGAAATCTGTAAAGGTTTTGAAGGCACTGTGGACTTTGAGAACGTTGAGAACCAGGAAAGTGGGCTATCTCTACGTATCGAACAGTTAAACGGTGAAGTTGAAACTCACTTTATCGCAGTAGTAGAAGACAATGGCAAACCACTTTGTCAAATTGCCCAATCTGAGGTTGCCGCCAAGCGATCTCTGGACTGGTCATTTAGCAGCCCGATTAGCAACATCGAAGTGAGTTCACAGGCAAGTGCAGAGCCGCAGGTAATCAATGAAATTCCTGGTCAGGATAATTTTCACTGTCTCGATAATAGCAACGCCCTGTTGCCCACATGGGTTCTCGAAATCAATAATCGTAAGCGATCATCACGGATGGTATTCAAACCGCTGGATGTTCGTGGAGTTCGTTTCAGGGTTAAATTGCCAACAGCATTGTCGAGACTGGAGAATCAGGACGTCGACACTGAAGTTTAGTCGCTGCTAAATTCAATACCCGTTTTCAACTCTTCGTAAAGTTTGTAATGGGTTTCCTGCATACCGAGTGACTGGTAGGTTTTCTGTGCCGTTACATTTTCATGCTCGACGTAGAGCCTGAATCCACAAACGCCAGGTTCCTGGTCGGCCAGTATTTTTATCCGTTCGTATAGTTTTCTATATAAACCCTGGCGTCGATATTCGGGTAGAACATAAACACTTTGTATCCACCAGAACAGGCCGTTTCGCCAGTCACTCCACTCCGTGGTTGTCATTAATGCAGCAGCGATGGCACCGCCTTCTTCGGCAACCAGATAGAATCCCATAGCGGGATTTTCAATCATGGTCTTAACCCCGGCATCTATGACCTCGGGTATTAATGTTACGCCCTCGGTTTCAAAAGCCATGTTCTGATTGAACTGTGATAAGGCAGCGGCATCCTCGATGCCGGCTCGACGAATTCTCATAATCTCACTCTTAGCTGTTTTTTTGACGTGCCGCTTTTTTCTCGGCTTTCTGTTGGCGGATAACGACCAGTTCGGCAAGCTCCCGCGCCATCGTATGCGGTGTTTCCATACAAACCTGACCGATCTCACCACTGCGTAACTCTGCAATCAGCAGTCGTGATACTTTTTCAAAATCTACACGGCCCCCGGAGACGATACAACCCCGTTTACGCGCGATTGCTTCCAGTAGCTCTATTTCACTGTGCGGTAGTCTATCAAGTGCGTAGCGACGTTGTACTAATTGCGCATAATCATGCAGTAAGAATTCCGCGATATAACAGGCGACATCCTGCAAATCCAGTGCGGTATCTCGTATCGCACCACTGGCCGCAAGCCGATAGCCGCTGTTTTCAATTTCTATATTCGGCCATAACATCCCGGGTGTATCGATGAGAGTTAACTGGTCGGATATTTCGATACGTTGTTGTAAACGCGTGAGCGCGGCTTCGTTGCCGGTTTTGGCGATACTACGCCCGGCCAACTGGTTAATCAGGGTCGATTTACCTACATTGGGAATGCCCGCAATCATCGCGTAAATCATTGCAGAGCGGTTCTGTTTTGCCGGTAGCATCTGTCGGCACAAAGCCGGTAATTGCTGGATAGCATTGTTTTTGATATGGCAGCTTATGGTTTTTATCTGATTATCCCGCTCAAGGTAATCCTGCCAAAGCAGCAAACGCGTGGGGTCAGCCAAATCAACTTTATTCAATACCTTAATGCAGGGTTTATCTCGCCGTAAGCGTGCCAACATCGGATTTTCGCTGGAAAACGGTAATCGGGCGTCGATCACCTCTATTACCAGGCTGACCTGCGGCAGGATTTTTTTATAGGCCTGGCTGGCC
>JAAEOZ010000693.1 GCA_024222685.1 Gammaproteobacteria bacterium
ATACCAGTGATATAAAAATCAAATCGAGTACCTGCCTCGCTATCATCCCCCGGCAACTGCAGATAACGATCCTGGTAAGAAAACATAGCAGCAGCAATACCGGCATTATCAGATTCAATCCGTTTTAACTTCGCATTGGTTATCATTTCCTGGCCTTTCAATACACCACCGATTAACAGCCCAACGATAACCAGCACGATTGCGATTTCAACCAACGTGAAACCTTTTTGCCTAAAATTTTTCATATCAAACTCCCACTGGAATAAGCTCTTTTTGCGTCATTACAAAATACCTTGCGAAGTAACATGCAAATAACGCACCATAATTCATATCTATTTGATTTATAGCATATTTTCACTGTTTTTCAGAACCTTCTATGCCTTTCTGTTGAGATTCCGACATTTTTTGTTGAAAGTACAACAGCTTTTCCTTCAAAAATCGCGCTTCATCGGGGTCATTTACGGCATCACTTTGTAGTAATGCGACAATTATCGCAATTGTGGATTCATACTCATTCATGTCTCCTAACACAATAAACTGCATATCTCTGGCCCATCGTGGCATTTGCACCGACGCTGGCTGAGACGAAAGTTTCTCCGCCATTTTCAGGGCAAGCTCAAGATCGTTGAGTTGATGTTTGGCAATCACGGTGGCTTCGGCTAATCGACGCCAGTGCAATTGCGGATCAACCGTAAATGTTCGTTCGATGTAATTGAGGATGGTTCTTAAGCGGTCTTTATCACTGGTCTGGCTATAGACTCTCGATGCCAGCATCATCGTGTACTCCGACTGGTGGTTGAGCTGGTAGATTAAATCCAGCCATTTTACCAGTTTCGTATAATCGAGTGCACTGTAACGAATGTGCTTACCCGCCTGGTTATCATGAAGCTGTAAACGAATCGCCATCAGGTAGCTCAACAACTGTATCGAACCCATCGACAGGCCCCGGTATATTGTCGCTGTTAACGGCTCCGACAGGGGTTTATAGCGGATTTTTTGCTGTTGCATCAAGAATTGATGCGTGACCACCTGAGCAACAAGCAAGATCAGGAATCCGATTAAAATCGCTTTTGGAACCTCGGCGAATGGTCGCTCACCTCGTTTCAAAAATTAAACTCCTTACGGTAGAAATCGATCGAACTAACTGCGAGTAGAAATAATGAATAAAGGCTTACTACACCGAGCTGAGTCAACAGCATAGTGGATAAATCAAGTGGCTCAAAAAAAACGTCATTCCTAGCAAAGGCGTTGAGGCCTGGAATTACGTGTAATATAGCGCTAAATACAAATTCAGCAAATCGACTGGCCAGGCCGCCATCGGATAAATAAACTGATTCTGATAACATCTGGCTGATAAGCTCTGAGAGTTTTGCCAGCAAATAAATGGCCAGTGAAAAAAACATCGCCTGCGGTATTTTTTCAAGACTGAGAATAGCCAGAAAACCAATTAAACCTGCCAGCAACATTTCCAGCCACAAAGCAACTGCCCAGTACAGCGCAACTTCTACCGAAGTCATAAACAGTAGAATTAATACAACGGGTAATACCAGCAACGTGACAATACTTGCTATCGTCATGAACTGTGCAGCAATATATTGCCAACGAGATATCGGCATAGTTAATAAACGTTCAAATTGCTTAAACTCGAAATCTTCTGCCACATTCGAAGTAATCAGCAACAACGCCAGAAAAACAAAGCTGTAACGCAGAAACTCAGCCAGCACCGAACTAGCTATCTGGTGACTGTTAATAATCGCCAGTTCAGTAATAAAACTAGCCAATAGTGCTGCTATTATCAGCAATATCGATACCAGTAAGAATAGCCGTCGGTTTAGAATGCTCAGCATTAAATAACGAAACAGTGATATAGTTTGCCCGATCATTGGAATTCCTGGCGCCTTGATAAAATTTAAAGCTCTACTGCAATTTGAACAACAGATAATGGCATCAATGTTACTGGTGTACCATTTTATTATCTGGTCATTTCTCGATTCAAATTTACAGTTTGCACTCACATTTATTTTATACGGACTATTTCTGCTCTGGCAACCTTTGTGGAACAAGGATATCAGGGTCAGAAGGTTTCCGGCGATTTTTATTACCGTATTTTTAACCTCAATTACATACATATTCCCTAAGGAATCATTGATTTTTTTCGGCTTAATTCTGTCCGGCTTAATTGGCAGCCGACTATTAATACAGAATTCATTCAGATCCTTTGATTTGCTTGCATTGCTCATCATCATAATCGAAATGGCTGTTGGCGTGGTTCCAGTCACCTTCCCTCAGATTACACTGCCCGGGCTATTTTCCGATTACATGCAAACAGTTGTGCTGGTACCAATATTATTATTTTTCTTTGCCCCCAACCCGCAAAGTAAACTTCGTGGCCGTAGTCAGGTCGATTTAATGCATGGATTACTGGCAGCGGCACTAATCTCTATGGTTTTACTTGGCGGCATCGTTATCAATTTGCTCTATGGTGTCGATTACCTCGACGGATTACTGTTAACCGTTTTCATCGTCTCAACTCTAACCATAGGCATAAGCTGGTTCTGGAATCCCGGGGTGGGGTATTCAGGAATCGGTGCGTTATGGAATCGCTATGCAATGACAATTGGTGGGCCGTTTGAAGTCTGGATAAATACCTTAACAACTTTAATAGAGGATCGATTCCTGACACCAATGGAGTATCTCGAAACAGCCTGTGAACACCTGGTAGACAACGACTGGCTAAATGGCATTCAGTGGAATTTCGAAAACAAACGAATCAAGGTGGGAGAAGAACTTGGGCCGCGTATGGAATACAACCTGGGACCGAACATGGGAGTCGACATTTATTACAAGTCGAATCCAGGTTTTGCGCTGGAACAGCATACAATTCTTTTGATTCGAATGGCCTACCAGTTTTACCTGGCGAAACAAAACCAGGAAAAAGTCAGAGCTCAGGAGCACTTTGCTACCATTCACCATACCGGGGCCAGACTAACCCATGATATAAAAAATATTTTACAATCGATTAAAGCTTCTCTGGAAATTTTACTGGATGGTTCCAACAACGCGTACCAGCAAAAGTTACTACAGGGCAATCTATTCCAGATCAGCGAACGCCTGGAAAACACCTTAAACAAGCTAAAAACCCCAAAGCTGGATACACAGGTACAAATCACAGATTGCCAGTCGTGGATGGATTCACTGAATATCAGATATCGAAATATCAGCAAGCTCGAAATCCACGGTGATATTGAAGAAAACGTTTCTCTACCGATGGATTTATTCGACAGTGTAGTAGACAATTTAATCAACAATGCATTGAAAAAGGAATCAAGCCAGCACATTACCGTGCGATTGCACTCGAATAAGGATGTTATTCTTTTATCAGTATGTGACGATGGTGAAGCAGTCAATCAGGAGATTGAATCTAATTTATTCGTACAACCCGTTTCGTCCGGAAGCGGCATGGGAATAGGGCTTTACCAGTCATCAATTATGGCAGGAGCCTTCAATTTTGAACTCGAACTCAGTCAGAATGAAACAGGAAAAGTCTGCTTTAATCTGTTTCAGCATTTGTCGGATTAGATATATTTAATCAGGGCAGCTGACCGGCTTCGATCATTTTTGAGAATAATAAATTGGGTGAGGCCCACTTTACTATGTCGTCGAAGTCGTCAGCTAAGCCTAAAGGCCTCTTGACAAAGGTCGTTTGTCCACCATTGACATTTTTTAATCGGTGTGGTCCCGAAGTCCCCGCACCCATACCAATTATCGCATCGTTTGTCCAATTAGCACCTGCATTTTCAAGCTCGTCACCAGCCGGCGTTTGACTCCAGTTCTTACCGAGGGACAACAACACAAATGGTGCACCTGCGTAAGCCACCACTGGTGGACCAGCTGAGTACTGACCAAAAATTTCGGTTGCCCCTGTACATTGATTATCAGCAGGAATTGCGCCCGTAGCACTACATATCAAATAACGCCCATCAAGATCTATATATCCATCTGGCTGTGAATCTACCAGCCCGACTGCTCTCATTTGTCCCGAACGAACAAAATCCGACCCTCCGGCAGCGTTAAAGTCATTATTGGTTACGTAATATCTATAAGGGTTACCCCAGGGATCCAGCAACAAAGTATCACTGTTAAACCGACCAGAAAATCCGAGTGTATTAAAAGGCACAAACCCACCCCAAGAAGTACAGTCCCCACCTCCACCACCAAGTTCACGCCCAGAAGAAGTTAGTGTTGCTGGGCAAGGTAGACGTCCATTGACCTGAGCAAAACCTATAACAGCAGCAATGATCTGATCCATTTCTCGATCGACGGCCTTGTATTGTTTTAATTCCTGCTGTTTGGGCAACAACGCCATTGTATACCCCAGCAGTGTCGCTACAACTACTACTACGATCGCAACTTCGATGAGGGTGAAACCGGATTGTTTCAATTTCATTATCTTATTACCAGGATGGTGTCGTTGCCTTGATGAAGAGAATAATCTTCATCAGCAAGAAGGTCAGCGTTAGCGCTATCAAAGTAAGCAGCCAGGCTATTTGCATAGCCGGAACCACCATCAGTCCCATTAAATTCTATACCGGCATTGACCAGGAGTGATTGCGTATTACCTGTAATGGTATTTGAATCACTAACTGTTAAGAACGGGGCACCTGGGGTACCGCCAGGTTGAAAATTGGGTGCAATCGCCATCAGAATACTATTATGCCAGTCATCTTTGCCAGAATGAGCCCAGCCTGGAAGCTCGGGATAATATCTCATTCTTATGATGTAATCTGTTGTTGATAAACTGGTGAGTGAACCCGTTGGTTCAGCACCGAAATCACTATCAATTTCAAAATCCTGATCAGTATCTTCTATGTCGACAGTGGAACCGCCCGCCTGGTAGCTAAAAAGCCATCGTTCAAATTTTCCGATTTCTGAAATTTTATCAGAGGTAAATACTGCTTGAATTACGGCGTGCTGTGGGACCGCATTAGCAGCAGTAAAGCTTATTCCAGGCCCAGAATCATAGTCTAATTTAATGTCATCAAGCTCTAAATCGATACG
>JAAEOZ010000694.1 GCA_024222685.1 Gammaproteobacteria bacterium
GTGAACGGGTGCCGCTCAACCACTCTCACTTCCTCGCCGGGAAAGAAATGGTAAAAGAAACTCAACCTGTGACCGAAGCTTTCAAGAACTGGTTACGAACCTGCTTCGATATCGGGTAAAGCGCACCGACAATCTCGCATCTCTTTCGATAGGGCATTACCAAATTAAATGCTCTTTGGTGATAATCACTGGATGAAAAATTCATCAATGTACAAAAGATATCGCTTCCCAGCAGAAATAATTCTATATGCTATTTGGCTCTATTTTCGATTCAATCTTAGCCACCGAGATATTGAGGATTCATTGGCTCAGCGGTGAGTCATCGTCAGTCGAGAATCAATTCGATTGTGGTGCAATAAATTTGGATCTAAATATGCCGCCAGGTTGCGTAAAAAATCATCAAGGATATGGCGATACCTTTTTCATCGATGAGGTATTTATCAAGATTGATGGTAGACCGCATTATCTCTGGCGAGCGGTTGATCAGGACGGAGATGTTGTTGATATGTTCTTACAGAAACGTCGAAATGCAAAGGCCGCTAAACGGTTTTTCGTAAGATTGCTGAAGAAGCACAAAGGTGAACCAAGGAAGATTGTGACGGATAAGTTGCGCAGCTATGACGTTGCACATCGCGAAATAACTCCCGAATCTATTCATGTAAATGATCAGTACGCCAACAACCGAGCTGAACTATCTCATCAACCGACCAGAGTGAGAGAGCGGGGCATGCGGGGATTCAAGTCGATAATTCAGGCACAACATTTCATCGATATCCATGCGTCAGCTTTGGGCACTTCAGAGTCGTTCATGCACCACCCCTCGAATGACCGCTGTTGGCCGTTCCCAGTCTCTGGAGTAGCTAATGCGAGGGTCCGCTTTCGGGGGAATGAATTGCCCTCATATCTTGGTTTTCTTAGGTTCGAATCTAATTTGAGGTAGGCTGAAGCATGACCTTTTTACCTAAGATAGCCGGAACGTA
>JAAEOZ010000695.1 GCA_024222685.1 Gammaproteobacteria bacterium
AGAGTTGTCAATGTTTTGGCTAGAACCCTGAGGCCCGGTGACAGATAGCCAGCAACGTTGGTGATAGGAATATGCAACGCCTACAGTCACACAAAAAGGAGGGATGATAAACTAAATTGCTCGCTGCTGCCGAAATTAGATACCTGTTTTCAATATCTTTGTGCATGGTTTAGTATAATCCTGCCTAATTGACCTGGTTGGCAAAGTGAACAAAAAACTGTCGGACGATGAACCTGATTTCGCAGCCCTGGTGCCGGGCGTTAAACGCCTGCATGATGATCGAATCAATCCACATAAACAACGTCAGGCAAGGCCTGTCGTTCGACAAGACGGCATTAAACCAGAAATAACCGATTTCGAGGCACTGAGCTTTCAACAACATTTGGAAATTCAGGAGTCATTCTTTGATCATGGCATCCAGAAAAAATTGCAACGAAGAATTCGTCAGGGCGTGCTACCTGTAGATGACGTCCTCGACTTACACGGCTATACCCAGAAATCAGCCGGCACAGCTCTGGTGACTTTTTTACAGGAGTCAATAAGTGTCGGTCATAAAATGGTCATCATTATTCACGGCAAAGGACATCGTTCCCAGAATACAGCAGTCCTCAAACCGATGACTTTACACTGGTTATCACAGCAGAAATCTGTGCTCGCCTGGTGCCCTGCACAGCCGAAGGACGGTGGGCATGGTGCTAGCTACGTATACCTGCGTTGAAGCTTTATTATTTAACCGGCCAGTGAATTTCACTTGCAGTAAAAACATTCACGACAACATCTGAAAGACTATCAGGCATCTTCGCTTTGGAGGCGTTAACAGGAATGCGTCCACCCATAATTTCGGCCCTGGTCTGGGGATAAAGAGGGTCCTGAAACGGATCGGCAAAACCATCAGGGTGCACTGGTTGATTGCCTCTACCATACTTGTCTGAGGCGCCGAACGTATGCATCAGTTCGTGAGTAATCACGACATTATTGGATCCCCGATAACTTCGATCTGCAAAGCCATTAATAAGCGCTATCAATCCTCCGCGCAAGCCCGCTGAATGTTGCAAAGACTGTCTAGTAGCAACATCAAAATAATTGACATAGAGGTTAATGTCGGCATCGTTATGCTCGTCTTCTGTTTCACGAAACCAGGCCCAGAAGCGAAACTTCAGACTCCATATAATGTTGTCGATAGCACTGCCCGACACCGGCGGTTGGGGCGGAACATCCGCTAACTCACCACCATAGCTAACGCGTATAGCGTCGATGTTGATACCGTATCGACGCGCCTCTCGATTGACGAATTTCTCTATCGCCACGAAGTCACTAATACGCAGTCGATTGATATAGGAATTTGAAGCATTGCTATTGTCAGCGTTGATTGCATAAATACGTACCTGCAGGGATTCATCCCAGCTCGCTACCTTCCATTTCAGGTAAGTTTCGTTACCCACCACCAAAACAAGAATCAGTAGTAAAATAAGATACCGTAGCTGCCTGCTCATAGCCCGGCCTCAACTTCAGCAAGTAACTTTTCAGCCTGGCAAAATACATCGATAGTGGCATTTCTTTTGTTACCATGTTCGCTCAGGTAACGTCGCCAGCAGCGGGCTCCCGGTTCACCTCTGTAAAGTCCAGTCAGATGCCGAATCATACGACTGAGTGGAATACCCTGGCTTAACTGCGTTTCAAGATAGGGATAGAGTCGATGCAAAATTGAAGCTCGGGTCGGCATTTCCTCATCGTTAACATTAAATATTTTCTGATTCACAGCCTGTAACATGAACGGGTTTTGACAGGGTTCACGTCCTAGCATGACACCATCGACTTTCGCCAGATGCTGCGACGCCGAGTCCAGTGATCTAATGCCTCCGTTGATAATAATCTCAGTATCGGGGAAGTCACACTTCAGACGATATACCCAGTCGTACTTCAGGGGCGGAATCTCTCGATTTTGCTTTGGACTCAGGCCCTGCAACCAGGCATTGCGGGCGTGTACGATGAGCGCATCGGCCCCGGCATTAATCTGAACATGTGCAAATTCACGGAAAACCTCATAGACTTCCTGCTGATCGATACCGGTTCGATGCTTTACAGTAACCGGTAAATGGGATGCCGAACAAAGTGCAGAAACACATTCAGCTACTAACGCCGGCTCGGCCATTAAACATGCACCAAAGCTACCCGACCGAACTCGATCACTGGGACAACCACAGTTTAGATTGATTTCATCGTAGCCGTATTCTGCGCAAATTTTTGCTGCGGTATACAACATTTCAGGATCTGAGCCACCCAGTTGAATAGCAACAGGATGCTCAACCTGGTGATAGCTGAGCAGACGGCTGCGATCACCATGAATAATAGCCGAAGCTGTTATCATTTCGGTATACAGTAAAATATACGGGGAAAACAATCTTAAAAAGAATCGATTGTGTCGATCCGTATAATCCATCATCGGCGCAATGCTGAATCGTCGGTTTATGGATTTTTCAGGCAATACGTTTGACATCCTGTACGTTCGACAGCTGTGTCAGTTTATCCATGATTACCACCAATTCTTCAGTACTGTGAATTTCAACCGTTAAACGCGTGTAAACCATTTGTTCGTCACGGTGGGTTGTCGAATTGATATCCAGCAAATTGATCTTCATATTCGCCAGTATCGTGCTGATATCCTGCATTAGCGTTGTACGCTGAAACGCAGTCACTGATATTTCGACCGGGTATACCGAACTGCTGTTCTGCCCCCATTCGACTTCGATTAATCTTTGTCGCTTTTCTTCCGGCAGGGCGAGCACATTTGGACAATCAGTTTTATGGATAGTGATTCCGCTACTGACCGTGATAAAGCCGATAATTGAATCTCCCGGTACCGGTTTACAGCATCTGGCAAACTGAGTCATCAGGTTACCTACACCGTGAATACTGACATCATCTTTTGAAGCCGATGTTTTTGTCTCTAATTTCTTAACTTTTTTGAAAGGATCGGTAGGTTCCGGCTCTGTTTGCAAATAGCCAATTATTTGCGCAGCGGTGATCATACCGCGGCCAATATCGGCAAAAAACTGGTCGCCATCCTTGCGTTTAAAATGATCGATCAGATCCTTCAAATCGGCGTTCTGGATAGAATATCTGCTCAGTGTCCGCTCTAGCAGATTCCGGCCATCTAGCACATTCTGTTCAAGGTCCTGATGATTAAACCAGTTACGTACTTTCGAGCGAATGCCTGCAGACTTAATAAAGCCGAGATTTTTATTCATCCAGTCACGGCTCGGTCGACTTTCCTTAGTGGTTAATATTTCGACTTCATCGCCAGTTTGTAGCTCCTTATTCAACGTCACAATACGGCCATTTACCTTCGCACCCCGGCATCTATGACCAACTTCGGAGTGAATTGAATAGGCAAAATCAAGCGGGGTTCCACCTTTGGCAATGTCGATGACCTGACCCTGAGGGGTAAATACATAAACTCGATCACTTGACAGTTCTGTCGAAATTTCCGCTATGACATCGGATACTTCTTCGGCTGAACCTTCAAGCATCTCGCGCATTACTGAAATGCTGTTTTCCATGCGCTGATCGAGATTTACGCCTTCCTTATAGCGCCAGTGCGAGGCAACACCGAACTCGGATTTCTCATGCATTTCAACGGTACGGATCTGAACTTCGACTATCTGTCCACTATCGGCTACAACTGCAGTGTGCAGAGACTGATAACCATTGTCCTTTGGGTTTGCAACATAGTCGTCAAATTCGCGTGGTATATGTTGCCAACTGGTATGTACCACACCAAGTACGGCGTAGCAGTCTGCCACCGAATCAACCAGAACTCGTACTGCTCGGACATCAAACAGCTCGTGGAATTCGAGATTTTTTTTCTGCATTTTTCGCCAGATGCTGACGATATGTTTAACACGCCCCGTGACAGTAGAATTTATCTCCTGCTTTTTCAGCAGGGTATCGAGCTGATGAATGAATTGATTTATAAACGCTTCGCGCTCGCTACGCTTTTCTTCGAGCAGGCGGGCAATTCGCTTATAGGTCTGTGGTTCGAGTGCACGGAAGGCGAGGTCTTCCATTTCCCACTTGATTAATCCCATGCCGAGTCGGTTTGCCAGCGGTGCAAAAATATCAATCGTTTCCCGGGCGATCTGGCGCCGTTGCTCATAATCCGTATGTTTTAACAGCTTGAGCCGCTCTGCCCGGTAACACAGTTTGATCACCATGGCACGCACATCACTGATGATTGCCATCAGCAATCGGCGTAATTTCTCCGCCTGTTCAGGTGATTTTGGTCTAGCCTGTTTACTGTCCTGAAGAGCATATAGCTGATTAATCCCTTCGCTTAATCGAGCGACCTTCGGCCCGAATTCGGATTTTACTTTCTCAACATCAAGTGTCCTGCGAAGACCGGGATCAGCTAACAAAGTAGCAATCACTGTGGTGCGATCAGTTCCTAACTCTAGAACTCGACAAACCACGTCAGTGCTACGTGGTTGACTTTTGTCTGAGTGATCTAGCGCGAGCGCATAATCCAGCGCCCGATCGATATCATCATCATATTTGACACTGGTACTTATGAGCTCGACCAGCGATTGCTTCTCATCCATCTCTAACTGACTTTCAGACATCACCAGCGCAACGATTTCATCGGAGATTCATTATAGACCTTTCGACTTACAAGGATACCGCTGACGGCTAAAACCAGTGTTGCTGACAACAGAGCATAAACAAAAGATGTAGCTGAGAATTGATATGCTATTTCGAATATGTGGACACTGACCAGCCAACCGCTCAAGTTGGCCAGCAGTGCAGCGAAAAAACCGATTAGTAATCCCATTAGCGCAAATTCCAGAACATGCATTTGATACAGCTGATTATCCTGTGCCGCAAGCGCACGCAGTAGTGAAGATTCTCTACGACGTTCCTCTTTGCCGATCTGTATCGCAGCAAGTAAAACGATAAATGCCGAAGCCAGTGCAAATAGAAAGAAAAACTCCAGTGCAACCGATGCACGATCAACAATGATACGAATTCTCGATATAATGACGCTGACGTCAAGTAGTGTGACTGCAGGGAACAGCGACAGCAATTGTTTGAGTACCGGTTTATGTTGGTCTTCAATGAGAGCGCTTAATAACCAGGTCTGTGGCCGATGTTCGATTAACTGCCTGTTAGCAATTAGATAAAAGTTTGGCTTGAAATTTTCCCACTGCACAGAACGTATGCTGGTTATCGGAGCCTCAAATTGCTCGTCGGCAACAGTAAGCGAAATCACATCTCCGAGTTTTAGATTCAGCCTCTGAGCCATACCCAGTTCGACAGAAAACTGGTTTTCTGAGGTATTCATAGACATCCAGTCTCCTTCTACTATTGCGTTGTCATCAGGCAATGCTCTGGTATAGCTCACGTTAAAAGTGTGATTGATCAGATGCTGGGCACGTGGATCGGCAAACTCAATCTCCCTGATCGGTAGATGATTGATCGCATCAAGCCGCGTGCGTATTAACGGGTAAGAACTGGAAGATTCAATTTTACTGCTCAGAAGAAATTCACGAATAGCAGTAAGGTTATCTTTTTGAATATTAATCAAAAAATAATTGGGGATTTTCTCAGGTAGCTGCGTATTCCACTCGGTTAATAATTCATCCTTAACAACAGCGATCATTAGTATTGACAGCAATACAAGGCTAAATCCCGACATCACAACTATGGCACCGCGCCCTGCCGATCTCAGGCGGGACAACAGGTAAGCTTTAAGCCAGAACTGTCGATTGCTGGATATCAGTAAAGTCCTGATTAATACAATGAATAACACAGGAAGAAACACAGTGACCAGCAATACAATTATTAATACCATGACTGCCAGTGTTGAACTTTGCATTAACAGCAGCAGCACGATAAACACGCTAATAATTGCTGCCACACCAAAACATATGCGACGAACTCTAGTCTGTCGATTTACCGAAGATCGAAATACCTGCATCGGTGGCGTAGTAATCACATTAAACAGATAAGGCATACAAAAGCCGGTCAGACCGATAAAACTCACCAGAGCGGCGATTGCAAATGGTTCCCATATGTAAACTGCCGGTAGCTCTCTGCCGAACCAGCCATCCAGAGCCCACTCTATAGGGAACTGACTTAACCAGCCGAGGCCGGTGCCGATCAATACTGCGACAAACCAGAGCCAGACTATCTGTACCAGGTAAAACCCCAGAAGACGTGACCTTGAAACTCCGAAAGCCCTTAACATTGCCACTTTTGAGGATTCTCTGACTGCCGTATAGCGCGCCGTTATGGCTATCGCAACCATCGCAATAATCAAGGTTAATACGATCGATAAGGCAAAGAATTTACGCGTGCGTTCAAGTGCCCGACGCATCTCCGGGCGCGCATTTTCGACATCCTGAATACGATCACCTTCAACCAGCTCGACAATCAACCAGTCCCGATATTCTGCAATAATATTATCTTCACCCGAAACCAGGAGTCGATATCTGACACGACTGCCTGGCATGACCAGGCCGGTACTGGCCAGTTCTTCAATATTCATAAGAACTCGGGGAGCCAGATTAAACAGGGTACCTCCTCGATCAGGTTCATCTGTTAACAGCCATCGACTTTCAAAATTTTGCAGTCCTATCCCCAGCGGAGTATTTAAAGTCTGCTGCAATTTGGAATCCACCCAAACCTCACCCCTGGCAGGAACCTGATTCGTCTTTCGTCGTGCAGCGGTTAAACTCTCGGCAATCTCGAGTTGACCGCGTAGCGGGTAATTGTCGCTAACTGCCTTAAGTTCAATTAACTGAGGCTCGTCACCAATAAAAATAGCAGTGCGTAAACTGGCTGTAGTTGCGACAGATAAACCTCTGGCGATGGCTTCCTGCTGGTACTTCGCATTCAGCTCATTACTGGATGCTACAACCAGGTCGGCTGCCAGCAATTCATTTGCCTGATTATTTAAAAGTGCTTCTATTCTTTTAGTAATCAGTTGGCTGGCAACAACGATAGCAACCGTTATAGCTGTCGCCAGCAGCATAAGCCAGTAAGATTGTAGGGCTGGAGTTCTGGTCTTCATCGTGAACTCAATTTAATTCAAGCAACCTTCCAGACTCGATCTGAACAATCGCATCACCTCGTTCTGCGAGAGCCTTTTCGTGAGTAACGAGTACCAGTGTGGTACCTGACTCGTCTCTCAGCCGGAACATTAAATCGGCGATTTGTTCGCCCGTACGGGCGTCCAGATTACCAGTTGGTTCATCAGCAAAGAGAATCTTCGGCCTGACTGCGAATGCCCTTGCAATAGCGACACGTTGCTGTTCCCCTCCGGAGAGATGATCTACTAGCGTATGCATTTTAGCCTCAAGCCCGACAGCAACCAGGTGTTCGCTTGCACTACTAAAGGCATCATCGTAACCCACCAGTTCTAATGGCAACATGACATTTTGCAGAGCAGTCGCTCCCTGAACCAACTGAAAGGACTGAAATATAAAACCTACCTGCCCGGCCCTCACTCTGGAACGTTGTTCTTCAGTCTTTTCGGAGAGATTCTCGCCGAGCAACACGATGTCACCCGAGCTACTCTGATCAAGACCAGCCATCAAACCCAGCAACGTTGTTTTGCCTGATCCTGAAGAGCCCTGGATAACCAGTGCCTGCTGACTAACTACCTGTAATGATATATTTTTTATGACATCAAGGTTACCATCAGCAGTTTCTACGGTTTTAGTAACGTCGGTGAGCAAGATACAACGATTATTTTCAGGCATATTACTGGTTCTTATCTGCTCGGGTCAGTGTCGGGTTCTTGGCGCCGACAAGCAACCGGATGTACTCATCCTCGGTGATAGTTTAAGCGCCGCGTATAATATCCCGAAATCAACTAGCTGGCCGAAGATATTATCTAACAATATAAGGTCAAGATACCCTAAGGCAAGGGTCAATAATGCCAGCATCAGTGGTGAAACCACATTTGGTGGCCTACAGAGATTACCCGATTTACTCGAACGCTTTAATCCGACTATGCTTATTATCGAACTCGGTGGTAATGATGGCCTGAGAGGATTGAAGTTCAGCCAGACCACACTCAACCTGGAAGCTATTCTATCACTGGCAATAGAAAACAATATAAGTGTTCTGCTTATCGGTGTTGATCTACCTCCCAATCTCGGACCTTTGTACAATAAACGATTTCAACAGGTATTCGAGTCTATAAGTACTCGCTATCCAGTACATTACCTCCCTCATTTTCTGGCAGGTGTTGCGGCCGCTGATAAACATCTAATGCAATCAGATGGTATTCACCCGACAGCCGAAGCACAGCCTATCCTGGCGGCAAAAGTGTATCAATCAGTTCTTCAAATCCTGGAAGAGTAATGCTCCGATTCAACGATATTTTGAAAGCAGGCCTTCCAGCTCCTGTAAGTTATTGACCCGATGCTTCGGTTCCGGCAGATTAGAAGGCCAGTCGATGTTTTCACGATTAATCCACGCAGAATGCATACCGGCCTGTTGAGGAGCAACTACATCGTATTCGGGGTGATCACCGACATAAAGAATACTCTGTGGAGGCGCACCGAATTGATCCGCGAGTTGATCAAAAATTCTCCTGTCAGGTTTGGCAACATTGATATCTGCTGCACTCACCGAATGTTCAAAAATATGTCCTAAACCAACATGCTCGACGCTGGCATTTCCATTACTGATCGAACCTAATCTATAGTGTTGTTTCAGTCTTTCCAGGCAGGGAAAAACGTCCTCATAAAATGTGACCTGCTGCCGTGCATGAAAAAAAACCTCGAAACCCTGCCCTACTACAATATCAGCATCATATTCAGATTCGATAGCCAGTAACCGCAAAAATTCATGTCGCATCAAAGATAGATTGACTGCATATCTGGGATTTTCCTGTATGAACTGCTTGCGCCTGGCCACCATATCACTGCGATTATATCGATCTGTAATACGCGAGTAATGCTCCACTAACCAGTTGTACAGTGCTTCCTCAGCGTACTCGATGGTAGGTAAACAGGGCCATAAAGTATCATCCAGATCGAATGCGATTATGCTTATCTGTCTTAACAAGGTACCTCCAGTAGCGATATGAGGCTGGGATAATATCAAAGCCTGATAGAGTTATACCACAACGGAATTACTGATGAAGAGAAGCATAGTGCAGTATTCGCTCGGCAATATGGTGCAATGGTAATACTTCATCTGCATATCCACGTTTAACTGCTTCTCCCGGCATGCCCCAGACCACGCTGGATTGCTCGTCCTGGGCGATAGTAGGTGCTCCAGCTGCCCGCATGACCCCCATTGCATCAGACCCATCATCACCCATACCTGTGAGCAGAACGCAGAGAGCATTCGCCCCGACATTGTCCGCTACTGATTTAAACATCACTTCTACAGAAGGCTTGTGTCGATTGACAGGGTCACTATCATCGAGATGACAGATAAAGCGAGCACCATCACGCTTCACCTGCAGGTGCTGGCCTCCAGGTGCAACATAAGCATGGCCAGGTAAAATCTGTTGACCTTCGCTGGCTTCAGATACTGCCATTGCACTATTCTGATTCAAACGTTCAGCAAAGGCGAAACTAAATGCACCCGGGATATGCTGGCTTATTACAATTCCTGGCGTATTTGGTGGTAACTGACAGAGTATGTCTTTGATTGCCTCTGTACCACCGGTCGACGCACCAATAGCTATGATCATATCGGTCGTTTTGAACTTTAATGACCCGCTGCTTTGTGCGGGAGGTTTTACAGTCTTTGCCCTGAAACCGCCTTTAATATTTGCCCTGGCCGCTGTTTTCACCTTGCTGACTATTTCGTCCGCATAGGCCATCATACCTTCCTGGAAGTTCATTTTTGGCTTTGACACATAGTCCACCGCCCCAAGTTCCAGGGCTTCGAGTGTAACACTGGCACCGGAGTCGGTTAGTGTCGAAACCATTACCACCGGTAGCGGGTGTAACCGCATCAAGTTACGTAAAAATGTGACACCATCCATTTTGGGCATTTCGACATCGAGAGTAATCACATCCGGCTTTAGTGCCTTGATCTTTTCTCGCGCGTCATATGGATCCTGTGCCGAACCTACTACCTCGATCTCAGCATCAGCAGACAGTATTCTCGTCATGAGCTGTCTGATCAGAGATGAATCATCGACAATTAATACTTTTAACACCTGACAACCTCGTTTTTCCTGCAGGCACATCAGGTGCACCTGATTATTGTTTACTCTTTAGGAGTTTAGTCGAAGAAATCAACATCTCCATCAGAATTGTCGTCCTCGAAAGAATCAATATATGCAACTTCCCGCTTGACTATAGTATCGTTATGCAAGTCTTTGATTTTCTTAACCAGAACTTTCCCACTAGTGGGAAAGAACATAACTTTACGTGGATTTGTTCCCCCTACATCTTCAGATATAGCTGATAACTCTTCCGTTCTTAGATAGTTGCGTACAAATCGAATATTGCTGTTACCGATGTCGGTCATGCTATCGATAATTCTTGAGCCGCCGAATATTTTAATTTCCAGGTTTCCCTTTCGCCCACCCTGTTTAAGAATGTCATTAATCATATGCTCCATGGCATAATTGCCATATCGATTTGCCAAACTGGCAAGCTCCTGTGGCGACCATGATTCACCCTTGTTTAATGGTAATAAAAAATGGTTCATTCCTCCGACACCGGTGACACTATCCCTGATACAGGCCGATACACAGGAACCCAGAACAGTCGTCACCAGTTCGTTAGAGGTGGTAACGTAATATTCACCCGGCAGTATTTTTGCTGCGATACTCTGCCTCCGATAATCCCAGTATCGATTGATACCTTCGAAACCGGGTAAAGCGGCAGGAAACTCAGACTTTTGCAGTTTATGCATTTAATTAATTGCTAACTGATAAATAGTCTTACCGAGTAAACTAAACCGATCACTGGTCTTATAAAGTGATTCGGAATGCCCCATGAACAAAATTCCATCATCTTTGAGTTGACTGGCAAAACGATTAACCAGCCCAGCTTTGGTTTCCTTATCGAAATAAATCACAACGTTTCGGCAGAAAATATAGTCCATCCTGTCGTTAATTGGCCAATCATGTAACAGATTGAGTTGCTTGAACTGAATGTGCTCCTGCAATATCGGATTAACTCTGACTTTGCCCTGATTAGACCCGCTTCCCTTCTTAAAATAACGACGCAGGATACCAACATCCAGACTGCTTACACGGCTGGCATCGTAAACCCCTGCGCTACCGGTTTTAAGTACATTTGAATCGATATCAGTAGCAAGAATTTTTATATCCCATCTGTCAGGACTAGAAGAATTATCCGAAATAGCATCGAGTAAAGTCATTGCTATCGTGTAAGGTTCTTCACCTGTCGAG
The DNA here is from genome assembly GCA_024222685.1 of Gammaproteobacteria bacterium. Classification (GTDB taxonomy): domain Bacteria; phylum Pseudomonadota; class Gammaproteobacteria. The sequence continues at coordinate 11,393 of JAAEOZ010000695.1, forward strand.
CATCCGGCTGACCATATCCTCAGGGTATAATCACCTTCGCTGGCCTTTTTCGGAATCAACGTATCTCGAATATAATCGAAATGATGTTTTTCTCGAAAAAAAGATGTCAGGTTAGTAGTTACTGCGTTAACCAGTTCTATACTCTCGGTTTCCTGATTATTCTTCAGAAAATCTCGATATGCAGCAAAGGTTGATAGCCCCAAAGTTCGCAACCGGCGTGCAAGACGTGAATAATACATCGTGTATTTATCGTCAGGTGCAACAATGCCGGTCGTTTTGGTTACAATACCGCGCAAAAAGTCAAAGTCTTCTGAGGTGAACTCAAACTCCTTATCTGAATTCATTTTAAAACAGCTCTATATCTTCTACCGCATCGGCCTGATGCATGTCATTGTATTGACGAATTGCATCTCTTATATCTGCGCCAGAGATAACTGCGTTAAATAACTCATGTTCTTCGCGCATGCTATATTTTGATTTAATGACAGCCTGTAACTTGAGCCATTCTTCTGCCTCTCCAATTCGTTTTTCGTCGTCGAGCAAAACGCTCATCTCTTCCATGCTACTGCCTACATGCGCCAGGCGCTGGGTCAACTTGTCATAAAACTGAAACGCAATAATTGCACTCTGCATTTGCTCAGTTACTGCTTCAACATTCTTTTTGATCTTCCGGCAATTCTCCTGGTCGTCTCCTTCCGATGAAATTTGATCGATAGACTTTGCAATTTCATTCTCGCTTCCTACCATTGAAGTGAACGCTTCCGTCAAGTGGTCAATCGAGTCATCGCTTTCACGTAGGGCAATTTCTATTTGCGCAATGGCAAGAAATAACATCCGTATAGTTTCGCGTACATGCGTCCAGCTCACCTCTTCAGTGTTATGGTGTAATGCTACCTGTGATGGCATTTTTTACGTCCTGTTGAAAGTCAATTTAGAAAAAGCCGTATCCGGTAGATGCCTCTTCGATAATTTCGGTCATTCCCGTTAATCTGGCGGCCGAATCGATAACTGGGTTTCGATTTTTCCAGTTTATCTGCTGCTGAGTAAGCGCTAAACTTTTCTGCAAACTGAGTAACAGTTGCAACCCTGCAGTATCGATTTTCTGTAAGCTGGCGGAGTCAAGTGTTATTTCAGCATTTTTTGTCATGCTATCTACAATATTCTTCTTACATTCGGCAACTGTTTTTACGGTGAGTGTTTCGCCTAGTGATACAACCTCGGCTGAACCTGTGGAGTCTGAGTTTTTCACGGATTCTGATATCTCATTATTTGATTGAAAAAATCCATAATTTATGTTTTCTGAAGCATCTGGCACTTCTGATTCTTCTACTGCCTGCACTTTGTTTTCTACTTTAGTTCTGGCACTGACTGGCCTGGCAGATTTCTTTTTTTTTCCAGCAGCTTTTTTCCTGGGAGCTGCGGCTTCACTATCCTGTTCTTCATCGAGCCAGGCGAGAGGATCGTGATCAATAACCTTTTTAGCGGATTTTTTAGCGGCCATGATTACGCTACTCCTTCGAGCTGAGATAAAATTTCAAATGTTTCAGTATCAAGCAATTTATCCGAATCCACCAACATGACCAGGTCATCATCTACAGAGACGATACCCTCTACATAATCTGTTTTAATCCTTGCCCCCAGATTTGGAGCCTGCTTAATTTCATTCTGATCAACGGCGAGTACATCCGATACACTATCAACAACCACGCCCATCATATTGTTTTCATCACCAGTCGCCAGAATAATGGTGACCGTACTTGCTTTATATTCGTAATTTTCGACACAAAAACGAATTCGTAAATCAATAACGGGAATAATGCTACCGCGCAAATCCAGCATACCTTTAACGTATTCTGGCGTATCGTGCAGCTCTCGAACCTTCTCCCAGCCGCGAATTTCCCTGACTTTGAGAATATCAACCCCATAATTTTCATCACCCAGGGTAAAAGTAAGAAATTCTCGTTTCGATTTAGACATCTGATTTTTCTGATCAATACTCATAACTGCTATCCTGCCGACTTAATCGTTAAATTTTGGCGCATTGTAAATGTCAGAGTGACGCATAAAATTATCGACATCGAAAAGCATCACCATCTTTCCATCTACATCCGCCAAGCCTGTTATAAACTCAGTATCAACTGATTCGCCAAACTCCGGTGTTCTACGGACATCCTGATTTCCTGCATTCATAACATCTGACACCGAATCAACGACAATACCGGCAATACGCTCAGCGCCATCAATTTCTGCCCGTAATACAATTAGTACGGTTGTGCTGTCATAAACAGGATCGGTTATATCCATACGAACACGCATATCAACTACCGGCACCGCTGTACCTCGAAGGTTTAGAACACCTTTAATATAGGCTGGTGTATTGGGTACCCTAGCTACCGATTCCCAGCCACGTATTTCACGTACGCTTAGAATCTTCACACCATATTCTTCCTTGCCAATGGAATAGGTCAGATACTGATCTGCCTTTAGCTCTGGTTGACCTTCATTAACTATTTCTTCACTCATTTTATTAGGCCGCTTTAACATGGGAGGGTAATCCCATCTTTTTGTTTAAACGCATAATTCCCGGCATATCCAGTATCAGAGCAACGTGGCCGTCACCGAGAATAGTCGCTCCAGAAAACCCCTCTGTTCTTTTGTAGTTCTGCTCAAGAGACTTAATGACAACCTGCTGCTGGCCGAGTAACTCGTCGATTAACAGTCCAAAATGTTCACCATCTGTCTCTACTACTACGAGTAATCCTTCCTCGATAATCTTATCGCTAGTAGTAACGTCAAAAATATTATGCAGGCGAATAATAGGAATATATTCCCCTCGCAATTTAAATGTCTCACCCTGACCACCTACCATATTCACCATATCGGTCTTTATCTGCAAAGACTCAACAATGGAAGTTATCGGTACAATATAATTTTCTTCACCGACGCGTATGGTCTGTCCATCAAGAATAGCCAGTGTTAAAGGCAAACGGATTGTCATCTTGGTTCCGGTACCAAGCACAGAATCAATTTCAACGCTTCCACCAAGCTCCAGAATATTTCGTCTGACAACATCCATACCAACACCACGGCCTGACACATCGGTGACTTCTTTAGCTGTAGAAAAGCCTGCCATGAATATCAAATCAAATACCTGCTTATCGCTGAGTATGTCCTCCTCACTTATCAATTCCTTTTCGATGCCTTTCTGGCGTAGCATATCCTTATCCAGACCCTTTCCATCATCAACTATTTCTATAACGATATTCCCGCCGCGATGAAAAGCATTTAGTTCGATCGTACCATTTTCAGATTTACCACAGGCCAGTCGATCCTCGGGCATCTCAATACCATGATCCAGACTATTTCGAACTAGATGCACCAGCGGATCACCGATTTTTTCTATGATGTTCTTATCGACCTCGGTAGTTTCACCACTTAATTTGAGATCAATCTTTTTACCCATTTGGCCTGATAAATCTCGGACCAGACGAGGAAAGCGAGAAAAAGTAAAACTGATAGGCATCATTCGTACCTGCATGACATTTTCCTGTAACTCGCGTGTGTTCCGCTCCAGCTGCATTAGACCATCCCGAAGCTTCTCTATCTCCTGCGGTGTAATCTGCTGGTTATCTTCAATCGTCTCACCAAGCAATCCAAGCATTGACTGTGTTATGACCAGTTCCCCAACCATATTTATTAACGAATCAATCTTTACCGTATCAACTCGAATAGAGCTAGCACCAGACTGATTTCCACGTCGATCTCCTACACGGCGGTCTCCACTACCACCACAGTCACTGGCTCTTCGCTGCGGTACAGGCAATTGATCCGATGTTTCTGCCTTTTTATCTACTTTGAGTGCCACAGCAGTACTTTCACTCCCGCAAGTGTTTACTTCGGTCAGAGGATTTATATCCAGCTGGCTTATATCTTCCACCCAGGCAAACAACTCATCGATTTGCTCTCTGCTGGCATCACTTACCAGAGTTATTTCCCAACTGAGGAAACAGTCCTCCGATTCCAGCAGCTCAAAATCTGATACCTGAGTAGAATCAGCACTAACTTTAAGTTCACCTAGTTCATTCAGTTCTCGTAAGATAACCAGGGGATCATTCCCGGAGCGAAATACCTCAGCCTGAGGTTTAAAACTAATAGACCATCCAGCATTACCAGTGGAGGAGGATACTTCCTGGGTATCCTGGGCTGTTTCGCTATTTGCACCAGGAGTCGCACGGACATTTAGCTCCCGCTCGAGAAGTTGTTGATATTCGGTCACCCGATCCTGATCAACAGGCGTTTCATTTTGAGTGGCCTCCAGCATTTCACGAAGACAATCAACAGATTTGAGTAGAATATCAGAGTTCTGCTCCGTTACTTCGCGTACGTTATCCCGCATTTCATCCAGAAGGGTTTCCATGACATGAGTAAAGTCAGAGATAGCCTTAAAGCCGAATGTTCCACTGCCGCCTTTTATCGAATGGGCTGCTCTAAATACGCTGTTCACTACCTCGGAATCTGGAATACCAGGCTCCAGTTCCATTAAACCTCGTTCCATTACCTCCAGACCTTCGAAACTTTCCTCGAAAAAGACCTGATGAAATTGTGCCATATCAATAGACATTCTGAACGTCTCCAAAAACTCTCTGAAAATTTACAATTGCACTTGTATTTTTATAGTGCAAATTTAAACAATTTGGTGAATATTTCCGGTATTTACAACCTGTTTTAAATTTACCTGAGATTGATATCGACCGACTCGCATAATTCTTTAATCAAACACCATTGTCCTTTACCATTACCCATCTGTTCACCGGAAAGCCCATAGCATGTCAACTCAACAACGCCATATAACCAGTGCGGTCCATATCGGTTCAGTAAAACTGGGAAATGGCTCTCAGATTGTCGTCCAGTCGATGACCAATACCGATACTGCAGATGTCGGCGACACGGTCGATCAAATTATGCAGTTATCCGATGCGGGTTCAGAACTTGTTCGTGTAACTGTTAATAATGAGGAAGCAGCTCGTGCGATTCCGCTTATCGTTAACAGATTGTTTCAGGCTGGCTACGACGTCCCGGTAATTGGCGACTTCCATTTCAACGGACACAAATTGCTCAATCAAATTCCAGAATGCGCCGAAATACTAGCAAAATACAGGATTAATCCGGGAAATGTTGGTAGGGGTAAAAAACGTGATAGCCAGTTTAGTGAAATGATTGAAACCGCCTGCAAGTTTAATAAGCCGGTGCGTATCGGAGTTAACTGGGGTAGCCTCGATCAGCAATTGCTGGCTGGTATGTTAACTCAAAATGCAAATCTTACTGACCCACTTTCACTGGCACAAATTAATCGCCAGGCAGTAATCGAGTCTGCTTTATCGAGCGCCCGTTTTGCTGAAGAAATAGGTCTTACCAAAGATAAGATCGTCATAAGCTGTAAAATGAGCCGTGTGATCGACCTTATTCAGGTTTACCAATCTCTAGCACAACAATCCAGTTATGCTTTACATCTTGGGCTAACAGAGGCAGGAATGGGCGACAAAGGAGTAATATCGTCGACAGCTGCGCTGTCGGTTCTATTGAGCCAGGGTATAGGTGATACCATTAGAATTTCTCTAACCCCTGAACCCGGAGCATCGAGAACTCGCGAAGTAAAAGTAGCCCAGAGCATACTACAGGCACTGGAATTACGCGCATTTACACCGACGGTCATAGCCTGCCCGGGATGTGGTCGGACTACTAGTGAGTATTTTCAGGTATTGGCAAAACAGATTCAGCAACAGCTGGACTGTTTGATGCCCAGCTGGAAAAACAAGTATCCCGGAGTAGAGTCAATGAACGTTGCAGTGATGGGCTGCGTTGTTAACGGACCAGGAGAAAGCAAACAGGCAAATATTGGTATTAGTTTACCTGGAACCGGTGAACAACCAGTTGCACCTGTTTACCAGGACGGCAGAAAAACCGTAACCCTGAAAGGTGAAAATATTGCCGAAGAGTTTATGGAGCTGGTGAAAATATATGTTAGCAAGCACTACACAAAGGGATCTTCAAGATCAACATTGTGCTAACGAATTTCTACAATTTCACAGGCCAGTTCGTAAATAGACTGATTATCCGTCACACGACTTACAAGCACGGATGCTTGCATTGATGGAGTGAGCGAATTACTGGGAGTGACCACAATCTCAAGAGCAGTTTCAACGTTGAATGATTTGCTAGAGGTAAACAAAATCCCCTTACTACTTAAATTAATAACCTGGCCAGTATAACGTTGACTTTCACCAGGCCTGAAAAAACTAAACTCACAGTCTAGCGTCATGCGCTGAAAATCTCTTTTTTCTGCGTAATCATTCATAGCATAATCGGTTTTTATATATTAAACAATTTTCCAAAATTAGCGACATCAAGGATTTTTTTCACATCATCGGATACTTCTGTAATATTAATCTTTGACGTTTCGCCACCCGCGTGTTCACGTAACAGTAATAGCATTCCCAAAGCAGAACTATCGAGGTACTCAGTACCCGACAAATTTACTTCATATTGAACTCCCTGACCGGAAGTATCTGCATATGCAGAACGAAACGCATCATATAACTGAAAATCAAATTTACCGGTAACTGCTATTGTAACTTTGTTACCACTATCTGATACTGACGTACTTATCCCCATTATTAATTACCTCTACCTACGTTAAATATTTCTTCGTTCGCCACCAATCGTGGATTCTAGATTCAGTTTCGAACAAGATGATTATATACACAACTAGATAATAGTTGAAAATTCGATGATTGTAATAATTTAAAACATTTCGATTTCACCCTGTTCCATAGTGTCCTGTTCAACCGCCTTATGCAGTTCGACATGAGACGCCTGCTTGATCAGTTCCATCTGGTGTTTAAGGTTTATTATCACCTCTGAGCTAATCTGACCTGTTACATCACTGCTATTTTCAAGCAGCGGTATTTGATTATCGATAAAATCGACTAGCGCGCGTATACGCATATTATTATCCTTTGAGTAATCTGCTACCTGAGTTACTACATCTTCAAACTGAAGTGAACGAACAGCTAGATGTACCGAAGCAGAAATCCGTTCGCCTACCTCGGAAATCTTGCCTAACTCCCCTGCAACCATTACATCATAGTCCTCTATGCCCTTTAGCATTTCTTCTACATGCGCTTTTGCTACCATATTTTCGGTCATATCCTTTGAAGCCATCTCCTTAATTACACTTCTAGCGCTTTCTGTATCAATTTTTGCCTTTTGAACGACAGTACGTATTTCATCACTGAATCGATTAGAATTTTGTGATAGTGATCTTACTTCGTCGGCCACTACAGCAAACCCTCGACCTGCCTCTCCAGCCCGCGCCGCTTCAATAGCCGCATTTAATGCTAGCAAATTTGTCTGATCGGCAATACTACGCACATCATCAAGAAGCTTGAAGGCCTTATCCATATGATTAGCGATATCATCGATAGTATGAACCATATGCATACTATGCTTACTGGTTGAGATCAGCTGGGATACAAATTTCTTCAACATCTGATCCGTTTCTCTGACAAAAACTCGCATATTGAAGTCGCTTGAATGACCGTCTCCCTGATGTTCATCCACCAGAAACTTTACTATTTCCGATTGACCCTGACTTTCAGTATTGAGACCGTTAAAACTATTTCCAAGTTTAGTTGCGGCATCCCGCACGACGGTTTGTATCTGTGACAGTGATTCCTCGATCTGGCTAGAAGGTTGTTTAAGTAAACAGGATAACTCACTAAATATTGATACTAGTTCACGAATAACCTGAGTCTGAGAATTTCGGTAGCTATCGTCCTGCTCAAGTTTAAACTGCTGTCGACGAGAGCCCTCGATAATCAAAGCCAGGCCAGTTAAAGTCAACACAAAAGACCATATACCTGGAACAAAAAACTGTAAAATACCAGCAAAACCGACAATGCTAATAGCAGCGTAGAATCTTGAATTTATTTTTGGAAATTTTCCGTGGAATAGACTCATTACTCCCTCAGGCCTTAAATGTTCGACAATTTATAATATCATCGGCAAGCGAGCGATAGTCTTTAGCGCCATTACACTGAGCATCGTACTCAAGAACAGAAAGACCGAAACTCGGGCTTTCCGCGACCGGCGCACATTCTCGTATCGGAGTCGCTAGAACTTGTTTAGGAAAATAGTGCATCACCCTGGCCAGAACTTCTCTAGATAAGCGCCTGCGAGTACCAAAACGAGTCAGTGCTATCCAGGTCTTCATCGGCTTTTGCATAAATCGCTGAGTACTTTTAAGCGTTTTCATTAACTGAGATAAGCCGTGTAATGCCAGATAATCGCTCGAAACCGGCACAATAACTTCGTCGCTTGCAAACAGAGCATTAAAATTCAATAGTCCTGACATAGGAGGACAATCCAGAATTATATAATCATAACGACCCTTAATAGCTGCCAGAGCATCGCGAATGATGATAGCCTGTTGTCGACTTTTAATGGATAACTTTTCTACTTCGCTGAGTCGAAATCCGGCTGGTAGAAGGTCAAGATACTCTCGTTGATTGATTATGTAACTGGTAACTTCGGCACCATCTAGAATGACATCATCGATGCCCGACAGGTTGTTTTGCATTAAACCCAGACTTACTGCCATATGTGACTGAGGATCAAGGTCAATTGCAAGAACCCTTTTCCGCATACTGGCAATAGCGAAGGCGAGATTGTATGCAGTTGTCGTCTTACCTACACCACCCTTCTGATTGAGCACAGCTATAACGCGTTGTTTCATTAGCAATCATACCGCGAAGGTCGATTCTGCAACTACCACCTAGCCCAAAGCACGTTTTATAACTGCCAGCAGCTGCTCAGGGTTGAATGGTTTAACTATCCATCCTGTTGCCCCGGCATCCTTACCTGATTGTTTCTTATCAGTTCCGGATTCAGTTGTAAGCATTAAAAGTGGGGTCCCTTTATATCCAGGCAATTTGCGTAATTCGGATATCAGGGTTATTCCATCCATATTAGGCATATTAACATCGGTTAGTACCAGGTCGAAATTCTTTCCTTTAGCGGTATTAAGAGCGACGACACCGTCTTCGGCTTCAGTTACATCATGTCCATCGCTTTTCAATGTAAATGAAACCATTTGTCTCATGGATGATGAATCGTCTACAGCTAGAATCGTGGCCATTTTTTACTCCATCTAAACGTTAAATAACATGGCTGGTTATGCATAATATATCCTTCAAAAAAATCAGGGAATATCGCCCTGCCTATTAATTCCATGACAATATTTATAGCAGCTATCTGAATGTTTACAATTATTTCGGGGTGATATCTGAAATAATTTTTTAACTAATAATGATTCTATTCTTTCCCGACTGCTTGGCCTTATACAAGGCCTGGTCTGCCCGTCTGAAAGCAATATTGAAATCGTCGTCGTCCTGTATCATTGTAATACCAATACTCATTTCAACTTTATCCGACTTTTGATCTCCATAGGCCGGAAGAGCTTCAACACCACGTCGGATTCTTTCACTTACTTCAAATGCGCCATTGACATCAGTTTGTGAAAGACCACCAACAAATTCATCTCCACCGTAACGATAAAGCAGGTCAGTATTTCTCACAGCTGTGTGTAGTACGCCACTGACATTTCGTAAAACCTGATCTCCAACATCATGACCATAACAATCGTTTATCTGTTTGAATCCATCCAGATCCATAACCAGCAATGCCATAGACTGAGTATGGCGATGCGCCAGTTCTATTTCCCGAGGCAACAGTTTTTCCATTGCGGCTCGATTATTTAACCCGGTTAACGGATCGCTATAGGCAGACTTTAAAGCGATTTGATACATTAGTGCGTTTTTAACCGGATAAATAGTTGCACAAAGCATATCTTCCAGAATACAGAGTTCATTTTCACTGAAACCGGTTTCACGGAAGAAAGAAATCTCGCCAAGATGACGATTCTGAATTTTTAATCGGTAGTTTGCACAAGCACCAGTGGTTTCTCCCCAGGAAATATCCAGCCCCAGATCACTAGCCTCATATCGGTAGCCACTATGTGGAACCTGCGATTGAATTTCCAATGCGAAAATTTCGATAATTTGCTCAATCTCAAGATTCCTGGATAAAATATCAACCAGCTTCAGGATTCTTATATTTTTTTCGTCATTCACCGAGTTTTCCAGAATCTGTGGATCAAGTGCTATAACAGGATTCCTGCTCCTGGTATTTTCAAACAATATGGTCGATTGAGGCATCGTAAACTACCGTTGTATTTAGGCTTCCTAAGCTACCATGCCAAATACGTGCCAATAAATTATTTATTTTTAAATCAACGAGTTACTTGAATAATTTAATATAAATTCGTCAAATTGACAATTTTTTGTCGTTTCTCCAGATAATTTTCACCAAATCCTGCACTAAATCTACAGATTTTCATAAAAATGCCGACTTAATAAGTTGAAGTGACATTTTAATATCGCTGTTTTATCGACTTGGTTCTTCGTCACAGAACTATCGGGTACTTCGTCACCAGGTACTGCGTTATATAGAATCGATATACCGGCAGACCTTTACCCAGGGCGGTTAATTATTGCCAGCATGGATATCTCAGGCCTTTCAAATCTGCTAATCAACCAAAACAGTCAACAGTTATTGCCGGCTACACTTTTCGATCGGCTGGCTCAACAGGGTCCGATCCAGGCAAGCGTAGCGTCAATAAGTAAAGGCCAGGCAGTATTGACATCACAACTTGGTCAGATACTCACAGCAAATACACTTGATCTAAAAGTTGGCGATCAATTGTCCATTCGATCGGACAGTAACAGCCATCGACCCACATTGAAAGTCAGCCTACTTCCACAGCAACCGATAACCCTGAACAGATCAAATAACAAATCGCTTGCCAGTATATTTGTATCTGCCAGGCAAGTGACTGCCGTCGTGGTAAATCAGGGTAAATCAAATACGATAATTAAAGCTGGGAATCAACGGATTAAAATTCAACCACTGCCTGAGTTAAAAATCGGACAGTTAGTGTCCCTGACAAAAAGCAGCAAAAGTGAAGGAATAGAAGTCCGACCGGTGAATCACGAGCAGCTACTAAAATCGGCTGTAGGTCGCCTAATCCCACAGCGGATTAGTTCGAAGGGCCCTGCGGCTTTGGTACAGGTAGTCAATCTCATTCACGCCTTTGTTCGGCCAGGCAGTGGCACAGCAATGCAATTCGTCAACCCAGCATTAAATCATTCATCTGGAAATGCAGCACTTCCATCGATTAAAAAAAATCTTTCCGGAAACCTGTTGGAAACGTTGATCCGATCTATACCCGAAACGAGTAAAATTGACAGAGCTACAATCAGGCAATGGATTGGATACATCATAAATCCTGGCCAGGATAAAATTGATCAACCACCACTCACACAGAATCCATACCGGTTAATAGAATCTCTTGCAAAATCGGAAACAGCTATCACACAACAATTAAAGCAACTCATAGCAACGTCAAAGCAAAAAACGATTGCGAATCCAGATCAGGTGAGTAAGACCGGTGTAGATGATGAAGTATTTCAAATGGTCGGTCGCGATTTGATTAAACTGAGTGAACAATCGTTGGGTCAGAAGTTATTTCAGCAATCCAGCCTGCGCCTCCAGCAGGAACAACAACAACCGCTTTTACTCCACCTTGCAATTCCGCTTAACGATCAGGAAAAACTGACAGAGCTCGGACTAAAAATTCAACAGCGAAAGTCTGAGTCTGATCCGGAGAATCAAATCTGGGATATTCGCCTCGACTTTGAGATTGGGTCACTTGGAAAAATTGCGACACATTTATCGCTTTCTGGCAATACCGTGTCAGCGAGTTTCTGGTCTGGAAAAACTGAAACCCAGAAAAAAATTGAGTCCGGTATGGATGATTTTCAGATACAGATATCTAGTGCGGGATTCACACTCGGACAATTTCATAGTTTTCATGGAAAACCACCGCAGGATAACTCGGGTGATGAACACGAAATGCCTGAAGCATTGCTGGACATAAGAGTATAAGCATGAATAAAAATCGACCTGTCAATATACAGCCAAAGTTTGCAGTTGCGATAGAATATGACGGTAGACAGGCACCAGTTGTTACCGCACGGGGACACCACCAAACTGCAGAAGAGATTTTACAAATAGCAAAACAGCAGAATATCCCGGTACACGAAGATGAAGCGCTATCAATACTGCTTTCGCAACTTGATATCGGCGATAACATTCCAGATACACTTTACCTTGTAATAGCTGAAGTGCTCTGCTTTGCCTATCGACTTTCCGGTAAGCACAAAGATTTCATGAATGATCTGGAAGGCTAGCGCAGAAGCTGCGTAAAAAATATCAGGCGTAAGTATCAATTATCCTTTTTGGATCTTTCTTTTCTTTCCGTTTTTTACCGGTTTTCTGTTTACGTCCCTGCCCCTGCTCAGGTTTTTTCAGCGCATCCTGGATAGCAGGAGTTTTAGGAATAGACTTGATTACTGTTTCGTCCATAGCGCCTGAAGCTGATTAAAAGCCCTCGACCTGGCTCCATTCCTCAATACTAAGGAGCTTATTTAAATCCACCAGGATAAACAGTTTGTCGTCTCGACTGACGACTCCGTCTATATACTTTGATGTTTCATCGGTACCCACATTTGGTGCCGTTTCAATTTCACTTCGTTTAATATCAACAACTTCGGCGACACTGTCGACCAGTATACCAATGATATGCTGTTGCACTTCAATAACGATGATACGCGTCAAATCGGTGCTTTCCTTGGCGGGTAAACCAAATCGAATACGAGCATCAATAACACTCACCACATTACCCCGCAGGTTGATAATCCCCATGACATAGTGTGGGGCGCCTGGGACAGGAGCAACTTCTATTTCGCGTAAAACTTCCTGTACCTGCATGACATTGATACCGTAGGTTTCGTCCTCCAGGGTAAAAGTTACGCATTGCATATACTGTTGCATATCGGTTGCAGACTCGCCGGTCATACCTTACTCCGAGATAAGTGATTAATTATTTATATCATCGACTGTTATAGCAAAATATTGAGCGGTTTTTTTCATTATTCACGAAATCGACCATTTGACAGGCAATTAACGATTCCTTGCGGACTTAACAGGCTGGAAAGCGAACTGCGTATAGTTCCCAGGGCTATTCGATTTGTTTGATTTTGATTCCATTTAACATCGTCATAATTTAATGTTATAACTTTATCGATCTGATCGCAGGTGATTCCCCACTTTTCATCCCCTAATACCAGAACAAATCCTGGAAGATTATCCGCTGTACGATTAATCTGTAATATCGAAGCACTGTCAACCACTCGCACATTGTTGTCGCGATGCTTCAAAATGCCGAGCATCCAGTCCGGTTCCCCAGGCAATTGAGTTAACCTGGTTTGCCATTTAACAACACTATGTAAGTCTGTTAACGGTATAGACAATAGGTTCCCACCAACCTTAAACATGAGGCATTGAATCGGGAACATTTCCACTGTAATTGTTGAAAGGTTTTCTGAGGTCTCGGTAACTTTTTCGAGTTCAACAACATTATCACTATCAACTGATCGAAGTGGCTCATCAGCTGGAATATGCTCGATCTGAGTGACCACTTCACTACTCTCTTCTTCAGCAATATCGAGTATTAATGAGCCTGGCAGTATAATCTCGTCAGTCGCTACAACAGTTTCACTCTCTGCTAACGCAGCAGTCTCAGTTGCATGGTGTAGCATATCGTCAAGATAGCTTCCTAATGCAGTCTTTTGTTCAAGCAGACTTTTGGTGGTTTTCTCTGGCATGTTCTTCATGTTCCTGGATTCCAAGCAGGAAATTTAGAAGGCTCCTGTATGCGGTACTTCCACGAGATTTCGGATACAACAAAGACAGCGGCTGGCCGGCCTTACTGGCATCACGGAACTTGGTATCAATCGGGATGACCGAACCCCAGACATGGAATCGATATAACTCCTTCATTTTTTGCAAAGCGTCTATTGATGCCCTGGTTCGTTGATCGTACATTGTCGGTACGATTAAATAGGGCGTTTTTCGGTGCTGAGACTTCTCCACCATGCCCAGCGTATGAATCATACGGTCGAGCCCTTTCAAAGACAGATAATCGGTTTGTGCAGGAATAAGCAACTGATCACAGGCAGCTAGCGCATTTATCATCAGTATTCCCAGCATTGGCGGGCAGTCGATGATTCCAAAACTAAATCGACTGGCAACACTCTGGATTGCGCGACTGACGACAAGTCCTTTACCCTTGCCAGAACCCATTTGTCGGTCAAGCGTGGCTAATGCCGAAGAGGCTGCAAAAAGATAGGTATTATTAATCGGTGTCGGCAGTAACATCTTCGCAATATCGATCTGATTATCAGTCGGCTCCGAGAACAGATGGTAAAGTCCAGTATCTATATCGTCAGGATCGTAACCAAGATAACTGGTTAGGGACCCATGCGGGTCGAGGTCTATCAGTAATAAGCGTTGGTTAGAATGACAAAGATGTCCAGCAATCGTTATTGCCGTTGTGGTCTTACCTACACCACCTTTTTGATTGATAACCGCCCAGGTTTTCACAGGGATCCAGCTCAGTCACAGCTTTGTTGAAGCCGATTCATGCATGTTTCTTAAGCAGTCCCTGTACATCCAGAATGATAGCTATATTGCCATCACCTGTAATAGTTGAGCCAGCCATTCCCGGTAATCCATGCAACAGGGCACCGAGCGGTTTGATTACCACTTCCTCCTGCCCAATGACCTGATCGACGACAAGCCCGACCTGACTATTTGCAACCTGAACCATGATAACCTGAGGATCATCTGTAGACGGCTCCCCTGGTTCGCTACCATTTAGTAGCCAGTTTCTTAAATAGAATATGGGGGGTGCTTTACCGCGATTCATAACGACTTCTCTGCCATCAACAACGCTGGTTTTTTTCGAGCTGAGTTCAAAAATCTCACTCACGTTTGACAAAGGTAAGGCAAACTTTCGACTACCGAGCTGCACCATTAATGTCGGCAGAATTGCCAGCGTCAAAGGAACTTTTATTTTCAGCTTGGTTCCCTTGCCAGGCGCCGATTCTATTTCGATCTGACCATTCAGTTGTGTAATTTTGGTTTTCACAACGTCCATACCGACACCACGTCCGGATACATCGGTTATTTCCTGTTTGGTTGTCAGACCCGGCATGAAAATCAGGTCGAAACATCCCTTATCATCAAGCCTTGATGCACTATCGGCATCCATTAAGCCTTTCTCGATTACCTTATTACGCAAAATTTCAGGGTCCATGCCAGCACCATCATCGGTAATCGATAGCAATATATGATCACCTTCCTGTTGAGCAGCTAGAACTACGGTGCCTTCGCGAACCTTACCGGCAGCCTCACGCACGTTGGGTAATTCAACGCCGTGATCGACCGAATTTCGAACCAGATGCACGAGCGGGTCGGCAAGTGCTTCAACCAGATTCTTATCCAGGTCAGTATCCTCACCGACCATCTCCAGCGAAACTTCCTTTTCCAGGCTCCTTGCCAGATCTCGTACAACCCGTGGAAACCGGCCAAAGACTTTTTTGACAGGTTGCATCCGGGTCTTCATTACGGCAGTTTGCAGATCACCAGTAACTACATCCAGATTGGAGATAGCTTTATGTACTCGCTCATCTTCAAATGATTCCTTCAGGGTATTTAGTCGATTTCTGGCTAATACCAGCTCTCCGACAAGATTCATTATATCGTCCAGGCGCGAAGTATCGACTCGAACAGTAGTTTCACCCTGAGCCGCCTTTTGTGCTGGAGCAGCTTTACTCACCTGTTTCGGTTGTATTTTCGCAGGCTCCGAGGCATTTACTTTTGCCTCAGCCGGTTTACTGGTTTTTATCGTTTCAGGTTGCGTCTTCTTTGTATCGTCTAATTTCTCTTTTGGCGAGCTGTGCTGAGGTGCGTTACCCTCACCATGCATATCGTCGAGCAGTGCTTCAAATTCATCGTCAGTAATTTCATCAGACTTACTGCTAGCGGCTGCTGCAGTATTCCCTACAGGTTTGCAAGCTTCGACATTGTCGGTTGCTTTAACTGCACCGGGAGCACCGTGCAGACTATCGAGTAGTGCATCAAACTCTTCGTCCGTAATTTCGTCGCTATCAGGTGAAGCGCCCAGAGCTGGCACATCCGCAGATAGTTCGTTATCAATAACCGGGGATTTTCCGCCCTGCAATGCGTCCAGTAAGTGCTCAAATTCATCGTCAGTTATATCGTCATCACCTGCGACAAAGTCTTTTCCAGCATCGCTATGTGGGGCATCAGGTTCTACCACATCAGCGGCTACAGTCGATTCAGGTGATGCCTCTACTGATGACGAACTCTGAGTAGTCGGCTCCACCTCACCTGACACAGTACCACCATTTTGCATTTCAAGTAGCTGGGTCAGCAGCATCGAATCAGCAGCACTGGGATCGATGCCAGAACGAATCTCTTCAAACATACTATTGACTTCGTCA
>JAAEOZ010000696.1 GCA_024222685.1 Gammaproteobacteria bacterium
AAATGGAAAGCCGGACAACGATACAGTCATTCGACTGGCACGCGCTAAAACTAGTCCAGAACCTGGCTACCAATATTACCACTTCATATCTAACCGTTAATCAACCCTGGCTGAATAACCTGCAAACCGGCATGGAGGGTGCCTCACCCTGGTTGAATGGATTTGATATGGATCACTATGACGCAAGCGCACCGAGAGCAATTAAGGCTGCCGGTGGCGATGCATGGTCCTCGTATCACAGGGAAGTTAGTGCTGAATCTATAGCGCTGGCCCATGAACTGGGCCTATTGGTAAACGTCTGGACGGTCAATGAGCCTGACCGTATGCGGGAGTTGCTAGATATGAATGTCGATGGGATTATCACAGATTATCCGAACCGACTGCGGCAGGTTCTCGAATCGTCAGGTTTGCCGGTGCCTCTACCAACCCCAGTCAAGTACTAAGTGACTATTAGTAACTATGCCTGAAAGTGAAAACTGGCATGAAATTCAGGTAACGCATCCCGTCCGAGTATAAAATCAGCGGCACGTAGTGCCATCATCTGGGTTGGTGCATTCAAGTTACCACTAACGATATCCGGCATCACCGAAGCATCCACAACACGCAGCCCATCAACGCCATGCACGCGCATTTCCGCATCGACCACAGCCATTTCATCGACCCCCATGCGGCAACTGCAACTGGGATGATAATCAGTAGAAGCATTAACACGAACATAGGCTTCAATATCTCGATCGGAAGTGACCTCGGGACCAGGGCGTAATTCCCTGCCCCGCAGATCATCAAATGCCCGCTGCACCAGCAACTCGCGAATTCGTTTCACTGCTTCGACCAGTTCACCAACATCGGAAACATCAGACAGATATTTAAAATGTGCCGCTGGGCGGTGGGCTGGATCGCTAGAAAGCAATCGAATCTCCCCTTTACTGCGAGGTCTTAACTGATCCAGTTGCGTGATAAAACCCTGCGACAGTTTAATTTTCTCACCCTGGTACTCGTAATTAACCGGTGCGAAATGATATTGCAGATTCGGAAAATCAACCTTGTGGTTACCATAGATAAATCCGCCTGCTTCCCATACATTAGAAGCCACGAAACCCTTCCGCGTAAATATCCATTGCAGCCCAATTGCGAGCTGCCTCAGTGAATTCTGATATCGATCAAATGTGACTGCCCTGGTACATTCGTGAACCACGTCGACGGTTAGATGGTCCTGTAAATTCTGACCAACACCCGGTAAATGTCTTACAACATCGATACCGAAATCGTTTAAGTGCTCAGAGGGACCTATGCCGGAGAGCATCAATATCTGTGGCGACTTGATTGCTCCGGCACAAACGATAACTTCCCTGGCTGCCTTTATATTATGAACTCTATCTTGATGCTCAAAAATAACCGAGACTGCCCGGTTGTTTTCAATCACTACACGATGAACCAGCGCATTAACCTTCAAACTCAAATTAGGTCGAGGAAGTGCGGGTTTTAAATGTGCGATCGCGGCACTACAGCGCCGACCATGTTTAGTGGTGCTGTCGAGGCGAGCTAATCCTTCCGGCTGAAAACCGTTTAAATCCTCGGAATAACCCTGGCCGGATTGTCTGCCCGCTTCAAAAAATGCATCGTACAGAGGATTGTCCAACTTACCCCTGGTAACACCTAGCCTGCCTTTGTCACCTCTCCAGTCATCTGCACCTCTATCAGAGCATTCACAGTGTTTAAAATATGGCAGGCATTTCGCGAATGACCATTCAGACAACTTGTGCCGACTGGCCCATAAATCATAATCCTGAGGATGGCCTCGCATATATACCATCGAATTTATCGAAGAAGAACCACCAATTACCTTACCACGAGGTAGTGTAATATTGCGTTGATCAAGCCCTGGCTCGGCTTCACTCTGGTAATTCCAGTTGATACTCGGATCTTTGTAGGCGTGATGAACACCCGCCGGCATATGAATCATGAGTTTATGATCCATCGGCCCTGCTTCGAGAATCAGTACTCGGTTATCTGGGTTCTGGCTTAATTCATTTGCCAGAACACAACCAGCAGAGCCCGCACCAAGGATAATGTAGTCGTATTCGTCTTTAATTTTCAATTTGTTGCTGCAGGTTATTTAGACGGCAAACTGATGGTAAACAGTATGCCTGAATTGAAGCCTGTTTTAGAAATATATTTAACATGGAACTTGTTATTGAAAATTATGCCCCAGTAAGCGGGATCTCTTCTTTGGTTTGTCATGTATTGTTCCAGTTTTACGTTTCTACTTTCGACGAGTATAACTAATAGACTGGTCATTTATATCCACATC
>JAAEOZ010000697.1 GCA_024222685.1 Gammaproteobacteria bacterium
GTGCCAATACTGAAAATTCAGTGAGTGAACCGGTGGAACAGACTTTTATCGGAAAACTTCTTAATCAATTTCTGAAACAGGCAGTTGCGCAGAGTAATGGTACGGGTGGGCTTTATACGCGGGTCTGGAGAGGATCAATCGATATGCTGGCAAACGGACAGCACTTGGTTGTCGGTACAAATCAGGTTGGACATACTGTGAATAGTCAGTCAATCCCGCGTCTGACGTCTTTTTTTCCTGCTGAACTGAGCAATATGCAGGATTCGCCAAGACCGGATACTATTCAGTTTAATCCGCAATGGTTTAGTTCTCATAACCTGGGTAAGGCTGTTCCAGCCGGCCTTTATGTCAATGTTCGCGATGGTGTCGTAGTGGTTGAAGGACAGAATGGACAGGAAATACCCCTGACTAGAAACCAGGCCGGGCGTGTAGATCTTACCGGTGCTGTATTCCGCTTGAATGCTGTTCCGGGATTTCAGAGATTTGACCAGTACCCGCTACCCGGCAATATAACCTCACGACTCGAGGGTTTGATGAATTTGTCCGGTAAGCCGAAGGCCAGGGAAGAAGACTTCGAGTGCTTCTAGTAATAGCCTGGTATGAAAAATGAGTGTAAAAGAAACGAAATGATTGTGACGGATTTAGAAATGGAACTTCAAAAAACAAGGTGAATATGATGAAGGTAAAACAGTTTAATGTCTGTCTATTATTTGCGGTACTGGCCCAGCAAACGTTGTTTGCGGCGGCTTATGCAAACCCTACTGGTGCAACAATAGTTAACGGGCAGGTGAATTTTTCGCAACCTGATGCGACCACATTACAGATATCCAGCTCACCAGGTGCGATTATCAATTGGCAGGATTTTAATATTAGTCCTCAGGAAATGACACGTTTTGTACAGGGAAGTGCCGCCAGTGCAATATTGAATCGCGTCGTAGGAGGAAATGCTTCTCAAATTCTCGGCCAGTTACAATCCAATGGGAAGGTTTTTCTGATTAATCCTAATGGCCTGGTGATTGGCCAGGATGCGGTGATTGATACCGCTGCTTTTATAGGTTCAACCTTGAATATCAGTGATCAGGATTTTCTCAATGGTCGGATGCATTTCGAGGGTGAAGGTGCTGCTGACCTCGATAATCAGGGTTATATCCATGCTGGTAAAAACGGCGATATTCTGCTCATCGCGCCGAATATTACTAATAGCGGTGTACTCGAAGTTGATGGCGGCAATATTTTACTCGCCGCCGGGCAATCAATCACTATTGCGAGCCTGGACGATGCGAATATCAGCTTCGAAGTACAGGCAGCAGAAAACACTGTCACCAACCTCGGCCAGCTTATTGCCAACAATGGTGCTGCCAATATGTTTGCTGGCACATTGACGCATAGCGGAAGTGTTTCAGCCAATGGTATTACTACCGATGCGGCCGGTAATATCCGGCTGGTTGCCACAGGTACCAACTGGATCGAAGGTGATGTTATCGCCACTGGTAATCAGGGGGGTGATATTCAGTTACTCGGCGCACAGGTCGGTCTTGATGGTAATGCGGTGATAGATGCTTCCGGAACTAATGGTGGTGGACAGATTTTAATCGGCGGCGATTATCAGGGGCAGGGTAATGTGATGACTGCACGTGCCAGTTATGTTGGTGAAGATGTGCAGATTCGGGCCGATGCGTTAGACAATGGTGATGGTGGCAAGGTGATTGTCTGGGCGGATGAGTCGACGCGGATGTATGGCAGTATCTCGGCTACAGGCGGGGCTTTGTCTGGGGATGGTGGGTTTGTTGAGACTTCGGGGGCATGGTTTGATCTGGGAACTAATGTTCCGGACGTATCGGCCTCGAATGGTGAGGGTGGCACCTGGCTGATTGATCCAAATAATATAGATATTGTTTCAGGAACCGGGGCAAATATTATTGGTGGCCCAATATTTACCAGTAATGGTCAGCCGGCTATATTAGATGTCGGGCAGATAAAGATCGCTATGGATAGTGGCAGCAATGTCGAAGTTCGAACTGGAACGGCTGCTCCCAACGATGAAGCCGGAAATATTACCTGGGGAGCGGGGGTTAATCTTGATTTAGATGATGTCGCGAACCAGTCATTAACATTGAGTGCGCATAATGATGTCAATATCTCTGGTACTATCACTCGTCAGGGAGGTATATCTCAGGGGGTAGATCTTATAATAATTGCTGACTCGGATGGAGATAATGCAGGTGGATTTAACCTGAGTAATACCGCAAGCCTGGATCTCTCGTTCGGTGGTTTTGCTGGCTCTCTGGATGTAAGTGCTGGAGGTAATATTGTACTCGACGGTGCCATAAATGCTGCGGGTGGGAGTATTACCTTAAACACAACAGGTGGTTCCATATCTCAGGCCTTATCAGCATCTACAAACGCAAATGATCTGGTTCTTACATCCTCTGGTAATGTTGATTTTCTTGGTTCTAATAGTTTTACAAATCTCAATGCACTGGTAAACAACGGTTCAAATTTAAGGTTAATCAACAGTGGTCCGTTGACCATCGATGTCATAAATGCGATAGGCGGTGCAGTCAGATTAAATAACACCGGCGACGTCAATCAAGGTGGCGCAATTGGTGGTCTGGTAGCGGCAAGTCTCGATATCACCACCACCGGTGGCGACGTATCTCTGTTCGACAGTCGCAATGACCTGGACAGTATTTTAGCTTCTGCGACTGAAGTCGGCGGCGGCAGCCTGTTTTTCAATTACAGAGATGTTGATGACTTAACTGTACTGGAATTGATCGTCAATAATAACAGTTCTTCACCTTCATCTTCGTTTGCCGATATCACCACGGGTGGCGATA
>JAAEOZ010000698.1 GCA_024222685.1 Gammaproteobacteria bacterium
CGGCCTGTATGCCATGATTGTTAAAAACAACCTGGTTAAAAAGATCATCGGGATGAACATTCTGCAGACCGCGGTCATCCTGTTTTTCATTTCCATCGGCGCCAAAAATAAGGCCACCATACCGATTATCGAGCACGCCCACGGTCCGGGGGATCACGCGGTTTCCGCCGTGAATTATATCAATCCCTTACCCCATGTGCTAATGCTGACGGCAATCGTTGTGGCTGTGGCGACCCTCGGCGTTGCCCTGGCTTTAATCATCAAGCTCCACCAGCAGTACGGTACCCTGGAAGAAGATGAAATTCTGGCGCAACTGAAAGCTGATTGAGCCTGATTTTTAAGCGATTCCAAGCCCGCGACTTATTGATTGCACTACCCAATCGAAATTGTGTGACACATTTAGTCAAACAATCGACATGTAAGGAGTTAAACCCGGATAAACCGGAAATAACATGTTGTCAGAAAAATACCCCTAAGGGCCTAGCTGGAGGTGATCTTTCCGGTTCCGCCTGCAGCGATACTGAATAGGAGGTGGC
>JAAEOZ010000699.1 GCA_024222685.1 Gammaproteobacteria bacterium
ATTTTGCCTCCGACTTTGAGCATATTACATATAGCTGAAAAACTGTCAAGAGTATTGGTTTGGGAGAGATTTGCGCTGTGGCGTTTTTCAAACGACCTCCCGGAGGCCCCGGGCAGGGTAATGACACGTAATGCCTGGGAATGAATTACGTTCATTAAATTATTTATATTTATGGCAGGTTTTCACCAGAGTGGCCGTTTTGCAGGCATAGCTCACCCCGCCAGAGCATTTCCGGGCTTAAAATTTACTTAACTCTCAAATTATCGTTAAGCTGCTTTGGCTACCGGCCGCACAAGAGAACGCATTTGCTCGATACGACCGGCCCTTACATGACCAAGCGCCATCGCCATCATCACCGCTATGGCTAAACCAACTCTGGTCTGCATCTTGGCTTTGCCACGGATGTAATGCTTTTCAAAACCAAAGCTATTATCGATACGGTTATTGATCCGTTCCAAAGATGAGCGCCGATTATAGATCCTCTGCCAGCTATGGCTGCCATAAGGGGTCGGCGTAAAAATCCGCCGATCTTCTTTGGTGATATTGATGCGAACACTGCGACCATACGCACCTGGATTCACTTGCCCGAATGCCGAGCACTCGTTGCGACCTTTACATTCATATCCATATGCAGCGGCGGGACAACGATACTTTACCGTATTTCGATTTGCTTCAAAACCCTGAAAAGCCATATCGCGCTGTTCACCGGTTGCCGGACAGATGCAATGCAGGGTCCCTTTTTCAGTATGAACAATGGTATCCACACGCTCAGTAAAAAGCGCTCTGGTAATCGGCTTTTCAGGATCATATCCCGGCTCGTTCTTTTCTTCTCGCCACATCTCTCGAATATCTATCACGGGTCGAATG
>JAAEOZ010000700.1 GCA_024222685.1 Gammaproteobacteria bacterium
GTAGAAAAAGCGAGTGTCACACCCTCTGGTATGCCACTTAACCAGTTTTTTCCGCTATTGGTCGGTATTCTACTTTATTACGGAACTGTTCAGGTCCATCTTTACTCTTAACAACATCCCTTGTTTATTTTGGAGTTACTTCAGATGAAGGCCTGGTTACTGATACTCACACTGATAGCGCTGGCAGGTTTGCCGGGCTCAGGTGCTGCTGTGCAGTCAGGCTTACATGGTCAATGGAGTAGCGTTGATAGCAACCTGACTGAGGCAGAGAGCGCCGAGGTTGAACAAGGCATTGAGTCTGACCAGCAGGGCGATGGCCCCGATGTAATCAGTAGTGCTAACGGTATTCGGTTTGCGCCTCAGGCAAGTACGGTTCCCGGCCAGCTCCAGACGCAACTGTCAGGCTCATTTTATTCCGGATATGCCATCAGGGCCCCACCTGTATTTAGTTAATCAATCGACTTTGCGGCGCGATGCGCCACTTTCTTAATTTTTCGAGGATTAACTCATGCATCATTTAACACTTTGCCAAACTGAAGCTATTGATACGTTAGCGCACCCTGAAGTCTACGACCACGTTGAACTGGCGTCTTCGGCACTAAGCATTTTCACTGATTTTCACGAACACCAACCGCTGGTCATTGACGGTAGTGTAAAAGCCATAGAACTGGAAAGACTAATGCGCCAGTCTCACGTAAAAATGAAACTGGTATTAGACAAGCACGAGCAATTCGTGGGTATCGTGACGCTGGCTGACATTACTGAACAAAAAATCCTGCAGCGCGTTGTGCA
>JAAEOZ010000701.1 GCA_024222685.1 Gammaproteobacteria bacterium
ACATCAACCTCTAAAATATAGCATCCTTAATTTCTTCAACTTCGATAACACCTCCAGACATATCAATTTCTTCAATGCCTTCGCGCATGCCGAGCCGATCTAAAGCTGATACTTCATCTTCGTTAACCTTGCTGAGCGGCCCTTTGCCGCCTGCTGTTGTCTGTA
Organism: Gammaproteobacteria bacterium; assembly: GCA_024222685.1. Taxonomy (GTDB): domain Bacteria; phylum Pseudomonadota; class Gammaproteobacteria. The sequence continues at coordinate 166 of JAAEOZ010000701.1, forward strand.
TCAGTGCTACCTGGACGATATCGGTGTAGTCGGCTCTGCCCTGATTACCATCGCGATGTATGTTTAAATGCTCGGCCGGTACTTTTACCAGGTGTTCACTAAAATCCCAGCGTTTTAAAATTTCGCTACCGACTGTGGGGTATAGCTCGTAGAGTAGCTTTTCCAGGGCCGGCACGTCGCTGAGCAACTCGGCATCTGATTCGGCTTTAACGAGAATAGGCGAAAGCCCTATCGAATGCGTCAGGCCGGCCAAAAGCGCACTGTCAGACTCGAGGCTGGTATAGTTTTTGGCTATCATCGCGCTAAGAGCGGCGACATCGGTGCTCTGCTTCCAGGCATTACGAAGAAAGTTGTCGACTACAGGATGAGTGGCCTGAAATAACTGTTTCATCACCAGACTGGTTGTCAGGTTCCTAACAGTATTCAAACCCATGCGCATTGTTGCGTTCTGTACATTGTCGGCAGAACTGAGACCGCGATATAGAGCAGAATTGGCTACCTGGATAATGCGTGCCGAGAGTGCCGCATCGGTTTCAATAATTTGTGCTACGTCTTTGATTGTTGCATCTTCATCATCGACCGTGTCTCGTACTCTTAATGCGACTTCGGGAAGTGTGGGCAAAGGAAGACGATCGTTCTCCAGATCATCGAGAATTATTTCCTTCGTTATTTTCATGGTTTTGCCCTGAATAAATTAATTCGATAGGGCGAGTATAGATCGCCATCAAAATTTCGCATGCAAATATTACTCAGATAACGCGTAAGGTAATTCGAGCAGTTTAATCTCTGTACCGGGACTGTTACTAAATCTCAACAGCTTGTCTTCTGCTTTTTTTATCTGGGCAATAAACAGGCAATAACATCTATTGTCCTGGCCTGTAACAGCGTCGACAACCTTTCCACTGCCATCAATGTTGTCACTTGCCAAAGCTACCAGATTATCACCTGCCGCAGGACAATCACTGGTGTTTAGCTCGGCGAGAAACATACGCCTTTTCAACTTGCCGAGATATTGCATACGCGCGACAATTTCCTGCCCGGGATAACAGCCCTTTTTAAAATTAATGCCATTTAAAAAATTCAGATTGGCCATCTGTGCGACAAACTCTTCTGAGTTTTCTGGATAAATAACCGGTATTCCCGCTTTAATCTCAGATAAACGCCAACTATAAAAATGACTGATACTGAGTAGTTTCGCAAAAGTTTGCCAGATTGATTTTGCCTCATCGACGGACAGATCCAGAATGAGATATCTTGACTGTTGATTTACGACTCCAAGGTGCAAGCTGATCAGGCTGTCACTCTGGAATACCTTATTCGCCTCCCGGGGCAGGACGATGTTGTCTATTACGCTGATCTTTTCTGACTGAATAGCGAATCGCGCGAAGTATGCCGAAGCGTCAGCCAACGTTACCTTTGCCTGAACAACGTACATTTGCAGTCGCTGCAAAATTTTCGGTAGGATCGAACCTGGCATAATTAGAAGATAACCATTTTCGATTTTAACCACACGAAATATACCGAGCATACGCCCCTTGGGAGTGGAATAGCTGCTTAGCTGGAAACTATTCTGATCTATCAGGTTGATATCGTTACTGAACTGATTTTGCAGAAAGTTTGCAGCGTCTTCACCGTTTACCAGAATCAGCCCGAGGTCGCTGGCATCACAGATATATTCGTCGTCACTTCCTACGATATTCTGAGATTGAATAAATTCCTGCCAGTCGTTCATGCGTTTTCACTCTGTTGTTGAATTGCCCAGTCGATATGCTCCTGTATCAGGGCATTGTGCCGATCATGATGTTGTCTTAAAGTGCTTATTATATCAGGGTTCTGATCCGCATTTCCAAGGGCGATGACGACATTTCTAATCCAGCTTTGATAACCGATACGGCGGATCGCAGATCCGAGGGTCTTGAAGTTGAAGTCGGCTTCGCTCCAGTTCAGGCATTCCAGTAGGGATATATCGTCGAGTCCATGCCTGGGGGCAAAGTCTCCCTCTGTCGTTGGTTTGGCGAATCTGTTCCAGGGGCAGAATAACTGGCAGTCATCGCAACCGTAAATCCGGTTGCCGATAGCGCTTCGAAATTCGACCGGTATAGCTGATTTATGCTCTATAGTCAGGTAGGAAATACAACGCCTGGCATCGACTATATAAGGTGCGACAATAGCACGAGTAGGGCAGACATCAATACAACTGGTACAACTGCCGCAATGGTTATCAACCGGTTTATCGCATTCAAGTTTCAGATCAGTATAAATTTCACCGAGGAAAAACCATGAGCCATGCTCTCGATGGAGTATATTGCTGTGCTTTCCCTGCCAGCCGAGGCCAGCCCTGGTCGCCAGCGCTTTCTCCAGTACCGGTGCACTGTCGGTGAATACCCGATATCCCAGCTTGCCTACCAGTTCTTCTATAACGTTTGCAAAGCGCTGCAGTCTCTTGCGCAGGAGCTTGTGATAATCTCTACCTAGTGCATAGCGCGATAGATAGGCCATATCTTTATGTTCGAGTAGTTGTTCAGGACTGGTGTTTTCATCGGGAAGATAGTCGAGTCTTACGCAAATTACCGACAGGGTATTAGGTACCATTAAATCCGGGTGCAATCGCTTGTCACTATTTCGCGCCATATATCCCATATCGCCGTGATAGTTTTGCTCGATCCACTCTTGATATCGTTGATGATCCCTGTCGAGCTGAGTATCGCTAATACCCACCTGCTGAAAACCGAAACTCAATCCGGTCTGTTTGATTTGTTGTTCTAGAGATGCAGATTTAGCAGTGTGCACAGAGGGCAGTTCCCAAAAGAATACAAGTGTGGATGTTGTTTGAGCGGAATCAATAAAAAAGCACGGTTGCAGGGTGCATCTTTTTAAACGACTGGTACAATAGCTCATTTTCGTTCAAACCTGAAATGTCTATCTATATAGCGATTGCCCTCGGTGGATCGGCTGGCGCAATGTCCCGCTATTGGGTGACCAGTACTGCCTACCAATGGCTGGGACACGAGTTCTCATACGGAACACTGATTGTCAATGTGCTTGGTTCCCTGGTGATGGGGTTTTTAACTGTTCTGCTGGTGCAACGCTTTAACGTCAGCGATGATATCCGTCTCGGTCTAATGGTTGGGTTTCTGGGGTCTTTCACCACTTTCTCAACTTTTGCCATGGATACCATTCACTGGCTGGATAGTGGTGCCATACTCAAAGCACTGGCATATGTATTGATTAGTGTGCTGTGCTGCGTGTTGGGTGCCTGGGCAGGTTTGTTGACCGCAAAACAGATTTTTTTGAGATAATTCCCATGTTAGATCCGAAGTTATTACGTAGCGATGCGCTCGGCAATATTGTTGAAAAACTACGTATCAAAAAGTACGAGTTTGATGTCGATGATTTTAATGCACTTGAAGAGCGCCGCAAGGCGTTACAGGTAAACACCCAGAAGCTGCAGTCAGAGCGAAATAGCCAATCAAAGACAATCGGCCAGGCGAAATCCAGAGGTGAGGAGGTTCAGCCTTTGCTGGATGCGGTAGCCGACCTGGGTGATAGACTTAAAAGTGCCGAAGCCGAACTTGATACCCTGCAGCATGAATTAGACGATTTATTACTCGGAATACCGAATATCCCGCATGATTCTGTTCCTGCCGGATTGTCTGAAGATGATAATCTGGAAGTACTTAAGTGGGGTGAGCTACCGAATTTTGATTTTGAGGTTCGTGACCACATTGAGCTTGGCAAATTATTGAATGGCATCGATTTTGAGCGGGCTGCCAGGCTATCAGGATCACGCTTCGTAACAATGACCGGTGATCTGGTTACACTACAACGTGCTCTAATCCAGTTTATGATTAATCAGCACAGTAGTGAGCATGGTTATACCGAAGCTTATGCGCCATACCTGGTTAATGCCGAAACTTTAAAAGGTACCGGGCAGTTACCCAAGTTTAAGGAGGATTTGTTCCAGATCAGTTCTGATACGCACGAATTGTTTTTAATCCCAACCGCCGAGGTTCCCGTTACCAATTTTGTTGCAGACACGATTCTGGATGAAAGTGAACTGCCTTTAAAGTATGTTGCACATACGCCCTGTTTCCGCTCTGAGGCCGGATCCTATGGGCGAGATACCCGGGGTATGATTCGCCAGCATCAGTTTGAAAAAGTCGAACTGGTACAAATTGTCAAACCTGAGGAATCTATGCAGGCCCTGGAGGAATTAACCGGACACGCCGAAACGATCCTGCAATTACTCGAGCTGCCCTACCGAAAAGTTATATTATGCGGGGGAGATCTCGGATTTTCAGCTACCAAGACATATGATCTGGAAGTATGGTTACCCGGCCAGAACGCATACCGAGAGATTTCTTCCTGTAGCAATATGCTTGATTTTCAGGCTCGGCGCATGAAAGCGCGCTGGCGTAACCCGGAGTCAGGTAAACCCGAGCTAGTCCATACTCTGAACGGCTCCGGACTGGCAGTCGGGCGAACTTTGATCGCAGTGATGGAAAATTACCAGCAGATTGACGGTAGTATTGCCATACCCGAGGTGCTGCAACCATTTTTTAACGGTCGGCAGAAAATAAGCGTCTGATTAACTATACTCAGTAGACTTAACTGCCTGACTGAGAAGCGTGTTATGAAACTGTTTGGTAAATTGCTTATTGCGACGTTGATAATTGGCTTATTGCTACCATTTACTATTTTGAAGGGTAAAGATGGCAGGCCTTTGATGAGTTTTTCGAGTTTAAAGATGCCGGAAATCGGGGTGCCGGATATACCCAGTTTACCAAAATCAACGTTATCAGATCTGAAGGCTGAGATAGGCGATAATAGAAACCTCATTTATCAATGGACCGACGGCAGTGGTAATGTTCAATTTACCAACAGCGCGCCGCCAGAGGGAGTGGAATATACGGTTAAAGGTTACGACCCCAATACCAATGTTGTTAAAGCGGTTAAATCAACAGAAAAGGAATTAGAGGAAAAAGACGAGGCTGAGACAGAAAATAAATTATCCGCAGAGCCAGATGGCATTGCTTCGGTGTATTCACCGGAAAAAATTAATAAACTTATCGACGATGCGAAAAACGTTGAAAAGCTTTTAAGTGACCGACTTAAACAACAAAATGCCATTATTGGCGATTAAGGAAACCCCTATGAAACTTAAAACAGCAACTTTACTAACCCTGATTTTATTTAGCATCGGCGCATTTGCCGCCGGCAAATCTGCTTTTATTAATCCCAGGATATTGCTCGAAAAATCACCTCAGGCTATGGCTGCGCTAGAGACAATGAAAAGTGAATTCCAGGACCGAGAAAATAAATTGCGTGAATTGGCCAATGAAGTAATCGAAATGGAAAAGACATATAAAAATGATAGCGCTATTATGAGTGATGATCAGAAAAAGAAAATAGAAGAGGAAATAGTCCAGAAAAAACGCAAGTTTAATTTCGACCAGCAGTCAATGAAAGAAGACGTACAGCAAAGACGTAATGAGCTACTGAATGAAGTTAGAAAGCAAATTTCGAATGTAATACAGGAATACGGTACTAAAAATAAGTATGACTTTATATTCTCCGACGGTATCGCCTATGCCTCTGAAAGTGTTGATATAACAGCAGAAATTCTCGAGGAACTGAAAAAAAATAAATAGGGTGAGAATCGCCGATTAGAAAAACAAGTGATCGGCACACTGCGATCATTTATTCGTTCTAAAACTCAGGAAACCTTTAGGTTTTGTCCGTCAAAAGCGTGAACTAACGGGAGACTTTTCAATTATAGGATTGAACTAATTATCAATTAATATAATCTAGCTATTATGAGGAAATTTTTTCTACCAGTGCTTTTGATCATTTCGATTGCTTTCTCCCCTATCGGGCAAGGCATGACATTTGATGTAAATGATATGGTTGAAATGAATGCTGCTATGGGTGATTGTCTGGGTTGTAACCATAATTTGAGTATTGATGAACCTGACTGTTTCGATGGTGATTGCTTCGTAACAAATTGCGCAAATTTCTCGACAACAATCGGTTTTTCCCTATTTGATCGCTACCTCTCATTTGACCGGATTGATTTATCGCAAATGCTCTTTATTCGATCCGGAGTCGAATTTCAATCACAAACAGCGCCACCCCCCTATCGTCCCCCTATTATCTAAATAGTTTTTTATTCCCGCGTGCTTGCACGCTCCTTTTTTAACAAATTATTTGGGTAAACCGATGAAATTATCTATTCGATTGTTCCTTTCTGGAATTCTTCTTACACATATTAACCAGCAGGCCCTCAGTGACGAGGATCTGGCCATTCCCTTTCGTTACGCCCAGGGAAAGGTTCTCTATGACTTAAATTGCGCTTCCTGTCATGGCGAAAAACTCACGGGATCTGATAACGGCCCGCCTTTGATACACCCATTCTATAAACCATCCCATCATGGCGATAGCGCCTTCTATAGAGCTGGTCTTCAGGGCGTTAGAGCACACCACTGGAATTTTGGTGATATGCCGCCTGTGCCCGGTATGACGGAAAGGAAGATGAAGAATACTATTTCCTATATTCGCTATTACCAGCAACAAATGAAGCTCTACTAGAGGGTATAGAAATGATGAAAGAAATAATAGTTCTAACTTCTCTGTATTTAATGACAACTGTCTCTTTTGCCGAGTCGACCGCCCGTTGGTTCACCATCGACCAGGTAAATCAGGGGGGTGCTTTATTTAAACAGAACTGCGCTGTCTGCCATGGTCAGAATGCTGAGGCAACAGCTGACTGGAAAACTACCGACGCAAACGGCAATTACCCGCCGCCACCATTAAATGGAACTGCTCATGCCTGGCATCATGGCCTCGATTTATTAAAAACCACGGTCAGAGAAGGTGGTCAAAAGCTGGGCGGTGTCATGCCTCCATTTGCAGACAAATTGTCTGACAATGAAATGGACATGGTGATTGCCTATTTCCAGTCAAAGTGGGCTGATGATATTTATCAGAAATGGGCAGGGCGTTTTGAAAAAAACCAGCCTGTTTTCACTCAATGAAGCCCTGGATACAAAACACTGAAATCGGTCTGGTGTGCCAAAGACAGAAATCAGGCAATGACCGATGCCTAGAATGAGATCACCAAAGACTTACCTGCAGGGAGCTGCGAAGCTGCAAATGTTAGTCGACCGGGGTTATGTCACCGGCAATCAGATTGGCATTGTCGGTACCTCTGCACTGTTTAAGGGAAATGGTGAAAAAATTGAAGGCTATGTTCCTCATTAAAAATTAATAATTATGCTATTGAAGTAGATCGGAGGAAGAACAACATGAATAGAAGTATTTCGTTTGACGCAAGTCGTCGTAATAGCGGTTGGCTGGTCACTGGCATTTACATTATCGCACTGAATTTTTCTCCAGCCTATGCTCATAGTGGCGCAGAAGGCATTGTAAAAGAGAGAATGGATATGATGGATAAAATTGGTAAAAACATGAAAGCTATGAAGGGAATGATCCAGGGAAAGACTGAGTTATCACCTGATAAAATAGCGAGCAATGCTGAATCCATTCAATCGGCGTCAAAGCACATCAAAAAAATGTTTCCCGAAGGTAGTATTAATGGCCCTTCTGAGGCATTACCCACCATATGGGAAAACTGGCAGAAGTTTTCTTCTCTGACCGAGGAACTATCAATTGAATCAGAGAATTTGAAGCAGCTGAGTACATCTCAAGATAAACGCTCTTTGATGAAGCAATTCGCGAAGGTAGGAAAAATCTGTAGAAGCTGCCATACAGATTTTCGTAAGAAAAAATCTAAAAAGGAATAGCTATCGTGAGATTCAATATGGTTAAAGGCTTATTGTACTGCGCTATTACCCTAAATCTCAGCCAGGCGATAGCTGTAGAAGACGAAGCTCAAAAAAATGGGGAATATATATTTAACCTGGGTGGCTGTGCATCATGTCATACCATCGAAGGCCGAGCACCTCTAGCAGGTGGGCTTGAAATGGAAACCAGATTCGGAACATTTTTTACCCCTAATATTTCACCGGATAAACCCACAGGTATAGGGGAATGGAGCGATGAGGAATTTCTGGTTGCCATGACCAGTGGGGTATCACCGAGTGGAGAGCACTACTATCCGACATTTCCTTATACATCCTATTCAAAAATGACTCGTGAGGATCTGCTCAGTTTAAAGAGATATCTTGATAGCCAGCCAGCTGTTTCTCAAAAAAATATTCCGCATGATTTGAGTTTTCCTTTTAATTCCAGATCAATACTTTTTTTCTGGAAATTATTTAATTTTGATGGTGGTCCCTTTATAAGTGAAAGCTCTAAAAGCAAAAGCTGGAACAGAGGCGCCTATATTATTAATGGACCTGGACACTGTGTGGAATGCCATACTGCCAGAAATATTTTAGGTGGGTTAAAACACGAAATGTTCCTCGAAGGCAATCCTGATGGCCCTGAAGGGGAGTCTGTGCCCGGCCTGACCCCAGGAAAAGATAATCGGATAAATCAGTGGTCTGAAGAAGATATTCTCTTTTCGCTTCAGTTGGGAATGATACCGGATGGCGATTTTCTTGGAGGCTCAATGGGGCAGGTCATCGAGAATACAACCAGTAAATTAACTGAAGAAGACCTCAGGGCAATCACTAATTATCTAAAAAGTCTGAGTAGAGAGTAGACGCTATATACATCAGACTAGAAATTGCTTCTGGAAACGACCGCTCCGTTGAACAGATCTGCCGTTGCCTACAACCCGCCAGAAAGGAAAGCAGAGGGCACTATGAGGCCTACTTCTCATTGAAGCATGATCTGATAGTCGCGATATTGAAGCAAAAAGTGACAATCCCAATCATTTTCTGGGTCAGGTCAGGTAGAAAAAACTCACCCTTTTTTGCGGATCACTTCGGGTAAAATGCCGCCCGGACTAAATCTCAATACAAGCAGTAAAACCAGCCCCATAAAAAACAAACGCATGTGTTGTGCATTGTCGATGAGATGAATTCTTAAAGAATTACTATCAGCCATCCATGAGGTACCGAATTCTACCAGCCAGACACCCACGGGCTCGGCTTCGATCCAGATCAGCCAGATCAGAAAACCACCGAGTACGGAGCCCATGTTATTGCCGGAGCCTCCGACGATGACCATTACCCAGATTAGAAATGTATAACGTAGAGGCTGATAAGTTGTAGGCGTGAACTGACCATCGAGAGTGGTTAACATTGCTCCTGCAACACCTATCACTGCTGAGCCGATAACAAATATTTCGAGGTGGCGTCGTGTTACGTCTTTACCCATCGCACCAGCGGCAATTTCATTGTCGCGTATTGCACGCATCATTCGACCCCATGGTGAGTTCAGGGCTTTTACGCTCAACATCAGGATAACTATGAGTACAAAAGCAAATAAACCCGCATAACAGAGTTTGACGAAAATACTCGATCCTTCAATGACAAACTGCTTTAACGCATCAGTTTTTTCGTCGCCTGATAAATGAGATAAAGCACCGCTTTGCCAACTACTGATTAAGTCTATAAACCAGGCACTTTGTTGTAATTCAACCTCGTATGGCACAGGTCTTGACAGACCTGTTACGTTCTTTACACCGCGAGTTAACCAGTCTTCATTTTTCATTACGGCGATAATAATCTCGGAGATTCCGAGGGTAGCAATAGCGAGATAATCTGCTCGTAATCCGAGCGCAATCTTGCCGATTACCCAGGCGATGCCGGCAGCCACAAAACCACCAATTATCCATGAAAATAAAATTGGCATACCGAGTCCACCCAGGAACCCGGTTTTAGCCGGTTCGATGGCTTCAATGGAAGCTACTGCAGGATCTAGCCAGTAGCGGGTTAAAGCCAGTCCGAGTATAACAATTAACGCGATGCCAAGCGTTCTAGGCCTGCCTGCAGGCATTTTTTTATAACAAGCAGTACTGCAGATGATTGTGCCTAGAAAAAACAGTAATGCGACAAACAGCTCTGCAGCACCTGCCTGCCAGGCTGCAGCAACGGGTGCCTGGGATACCAGTACTGCGCTCATACCACCGAGAGCAGCGAAACCCATGACGCCAACATTCAACAAACCGGCGTAGCCCCATTGAATATTAACTCCCAGCGCCATTACTGCTGATATCAGGCATAGGTTGATAATTCCCAGAGAGACCGACCATGATTGCGCGAATCCAATGATTCCGAGTAACACGACGATGCAGGAAAACGCTATAGCTGTCCGTTGAGTATTACTCATATCACTTTCCCCCGCAGAATACCGGTCGGTTTTATCAACAGGACAAGTACCAGAATAATAAACGAGACTGCAAATTTATAATCGGTGGAAAGCAATTGCATGAGTCCCGATGGTTCTAAACTGGATGGTAGCAGGTAGACGAATACCTTCTTGTAGGCATAGGTCACCATGACTTCGGAAAATGCAATAACATAACCACCAACGATGGCGCCAACCGGGTTACCGATACCACCGACAATAGCTGCGGCAAACATGGGTAATAAAAGTTGCAGATAGGTGAAAGGCTTGAAGCTCTTGTCCAGGCCGTAAAGTGTACCGGCAATAGTTGCCAGGATTGCCGCCAAAACCCAGGTAACCAGTACCACGCGGTCCGGGTCAACTCCAGAGAGCAGGGCTAGATCTTCGTTGTCCGAATAAGCGCGCATAGCCTTACCGGTGCGGGTCCTTTGCAGGAACCAGAAAAGGGCCATAACCAGAACAATAGCCAGGACGATAGTTAAACCCTGTGACACTTTTATACTTAAACCTTCGCTCAGGCCGGTGGTCGCCTTAAAATCGCGAGCGCGTAGGATAAACCTTTCGCCATCGAGGAAACGTTGATCGTTAGGACCGATAATAAAGCGAACAATGCCATTCATCATGAACATGACACCAATGGAGGCAATCATGAATATTACCGGTTGTGATTTTCGGCGACGATAATGCTTGTAGACCAACTTATCGGTAGCCGTCATGATTAAAATGGTAAATAGAATTCCGACAGGCAGCGCTAACAGGGCTGTGGGCAAAGGACCAAAGCTGACGCCTTTGGACTGCAACCACCAGGTCGCTAAAATAGTTACCATGGTGCCGAATGCCATGGTGTCGCCATGCGCAAAATTGGCAAAGCGCAGGATACCGAATACCAGAGTAATACCCAGAGCACCGAGAGCCAGTTGTGAGCCATACGACAGGCCGGGAACTATGATGAAATTTAACAGTAGTACAATGGCACTGGTGATATCTGTTATCGCTTCCATATCAACCTCCTAGAAACGAACGTTTAACTTCCGGGTCAGCAAGTAATGCCGCCCCGGTATCGGTATGTCGGTTTTCACCGACAACTAGCACATAGCCCTTATCCGCGATATTCAGCGCCTGCCTGGCATTTTGCTCGACCATTAATATTGCGACACCGGTTTGTCGCACTTCAAGGATGCGATCGAATAGCTCATCCATAACTATTGGCGAAACACCAGCTGTTGGTTCGTCCAGCATTAGAACCGAAGGTTGTGACATGAGTGCTCGACCAACAGCGACCTGTTGCCTTTGACCACCTGAGAGCTCACCGGCTAACTG
>JAAEOZ010000702.1 GCA_024222685.1 Gammaproteobacteria bacterium
CCACCCGCAGTCATTACCAGGTAGATGAGAACATCAGTTTCCAGGTCAGGAGCAATCAGCTGTTCCATCTCTACCTGATTCATGTCGATCGGCAGACAGCTCCAGAAGACGCTGCTGTTGCCCAATGCTCATCGGACCAATCAGCTATTCGTCGGTAATCAATCACATATCATACCGGGCAATGCATTCGAATTCTATAGTGATGCGGCCACCACCTAACTGCTGATCATGATTGCCAGTACACGCAAACTCGACCCATACAGGCATCACATCGAGCCAAATGGTGATTTCACTGACAGTCGGGCTATGCGTGTTCGACCAGCGATGGAAACACGCCGGTTGCGTGGTCAGGAAACTGTATAGAGCCTACGCATAAATTAAATTTCAATAAACCAAAGCCCAATAAACCAAGGCCCAATAAACCATTAATAGGACGATCTATCTTAATTTATGGCTCGAAAATCCGCCACAACAGGATAAAATCGCTATGAGTGCCTGCGATAATGCAATGTTTGTGGGCAGCTTGTTTAGTAATTAATTACTGATCATTTTGTGACG
>JAAEOZ010000703.1 GCA_024222685.1 Gammaproteobacteria bacterium
GTCACCGGTCGTAGGCTGGGATATATGAACGAACGTCGGCTTTCTGATTTCCCATCCGGCAGCATCCGACACACACCTGTCCTTCGTATGTCGGTTCCTGATCGGCTGCTATTCAGCGGAACCAGACGGTCAGGAAAGCGAACCGATCGCCTGTAATCGGCCAGGAGCCGACGACAAACATTTGCGCTATACCCATAAATACTCCAGAGTTCAAAATCGGCTGGAGATTATGAAGAAGGTGTCCAAAAATGATAGTTAGAACTTGGCATGGACGAACACGCCTTATCAATAGTGACGAGTATGAAGCATTCATGAAAGAAAGAGCGGCGCCGGACTACGGCTCTGTAGTAGGACTAATGAATCTGTTTTTCACACGCCGGGATGAGGGAGACGTATCTCATTTTCTATTGATAACTGTTTGGGATTCAATTGGCTCGGTAAAGGAATTTGCAGGCGAGAATCCTGAAATCGCAAAATACTACCCCGAGGACGATGACTTCCTTTTGGAGAAGGAAGAGTACTCCCAGAACTATCAGGTTTTTCACTCTCAATAGGCGTGGTTACGCAGTTTAAACTGCGATCATTTACCCGCTTCGGACCGATTCCAGGCATTGTCTCTCCCCCAGTCAAAGTCTGTTGTGTGTTTGGAACGGACGCTCTACAGCTGGTCACATCGAAGTTTCTTGTGGGTCTGTTTCTCAGCGGAACCTGACTTACACCAAACACTAATGAACCCCGTCAGAGCAGATAGTAACGGGGTTGGGGAGAGGGCCTTCGGTTGTTTTTATGCGGCAATCTTACTGCGTTGCCGTCTGCAGCCGATACCGTCTAGACCGAGGCGCATCGTTAAAGGATGCGGAGAGCACGCTCTATTTCAGGGGCATGCAGTACTTTGCTTCTAAGCCGATCTCGGCGTCTGTCCTGTCGGCGGAGTTCCTGTCGGTCGTCGCGTTCAGAAAAAAGGGCTCGGCGGTCTCGGTGTCCCGAACGGTGGACGTACTTTCTTACCTCAATAAACTTTCCCTGCAATCTTCCGCCATTCACGCGTTCGACCACCTTCAGTGCTGCTTTACTGGGATCTATCTGCACCAAACCATGGTACTCAATAGTTTTAGTTTCAGTGTTAAGAATCTCTAGAATCTCGCATCGCTTAACTTTCGCACGTGATGGAAACGAGAAAAGCATCCAAGATGGTCTCAATCCCTTACTGACGAACTTATTCAACTTTCGACGAGTGCTCCCCTTAGGGATCTGACGTAAAAAAATCCACATTTGTTATTTTTCCCTTACAACACGAAAAACCCTGATTCAATGACCGGGACATATCTTCACTGATACTACGATTCCGTAGGTTAGATTTGCAGGTCTTCGTCAGTCCAATCGACTTCTACATTATCGATACGTCTATCCGGTACTCGTCTGCGGTCTTTTGCGATTGACTGATTGTCATTGCGCCCAAAAAAGTACTCTCTCGATTGCTCGTAGTCACGACGACCTGTTTTTCGGGTTCGCCTGTCTTTCATTGTCTTCGAAGCTTATGCTGCCGCCTGAGGCCGATACCGGTTAGCCGAGGCCCATCAAAGTCGTTTGACGCCGTAAGTAATAATAAGCCGCCATAAGCCAATCCGTTTATTCTCTTACACTTGACTAGCAACGCACGAAATATTCGAACTCCCCCTCGATATTAATCCCCGCCTTCATATTTGAATGAGACATGAACTTTTGCACGAAATGCGGTGACTTTTCCATTTTCAATTCTTACGTCGAGGTTGTCCACTTCAGCAACGCGGAGTTCCCGTAGTTCCTGACCTGCCTGGGCTACTGCGTTACTAACTGCTTCTTCCCAAGAGTTTGGGCTGCTGCCAATGAGTTCAATCACTTTATAAACGCTGTTAGCCATAATACGCCTCCCTTCGATTGCTTTAATGGTTAGATAATTATTAAATGCACAAAGCATTTCGTACAATCAAAATTACCTTTTTTGGCACATACAATCACCTTCTTTTAACTTATAGGCTACGGGTAAATGTTCCGCTTCTGCGTTAGCTTATTGATAGGTATTTTCTGAGTTAATATTGATTTGCATCAACAAAACTTGCGTGACACTGAACAATGCCAACCGCGTTTCAATCAATGAGCATGACTGCCAACAGCTACCCCCTTATGGCAGTTCGAGGCTGCAGCTAAGATAAAAAATTGTAAATCGTTATGATACCTGTTTTGGCCAATCCTCGAACGCCTCCTTCGTCGATTCCAGGCATTGCCTGCTCCCCCAGTCAAAGTCTGCTTTGCGTTTGAAGCGGTCACTGGGCAAGCCCTCGTTGACGGTCTGGATTTGGCCGGTTGCCACGGCCTCTGCGAGTGTCTGCTACTCAGCGGAAGCAGACATTTATAAAAAACTTACTGGACTGCCGAGTTCGGCAAA
>JAAEOZ010000704.1 GCA_024222685.1 Gammaproteobacteria bacterium
ACTCATCGCAGCAATAGTCAAAACCACTAACCAGGAGGCCAGGCCCTGGTAGTTTCGTTCAAAAATCTTATGCCACATTGCTGGTCGACTCACTGGCAAGCGCGTTAACTACCGCCTGCGGAGTTACACGTCCAATGATCTCACCATTTTCCTCAACTGCTAAACCATCGGGATGATCACCGAACATCGGCATAATCTGCTCAAGATTAGACAGTGCATCAACTTTCGGTAAACCACTATTATCAGCGTCTTCATCGATAACAATTTCACCTGCGGTAATCACCCTTACACGTGGTACATCCTGTGTGAACTCCATCACGTAGTCGTCGGCCGGGCTTAATACAAGCTCGGCCGGTGTGCCGATTTGAACAACCTGCCCATCTTTCATGATAGCTATACGATCAGCTAACCTTAGTGCTTCGAGGAAATCGTGGGTGATGAATACGATAGTCTTGTGCAGCATTTTCTGGAGTCGCAAAAACTCATCCTGCATCTGCCTTCGTATTAAAGGATCGAGCGCACTGAAAGGCTCATCCAGGAACCATATCTCAGGTTCGACAGCCAGACTTCTGGCAATACCGACGCGCTGTTGCTGGCCACCCGATAGTTGACGTGGAAAACTGTTTTCACGGCCATTTAAGTCGACGAGATCGATGACCTCTCGCGCCCTGGCCAGTCTTTTCTCTTCACTTATACCCTGAATTTTTAGCGGGAATGCAATATTCTCCAGCACCGTCAGATGTGGCAATAAACCGAAGTTCTGAAACACCATCCCCATCTTATGACGCCGAAATTCAATTAATTCCTCGTCACTGAATTTAAGCAGATCCTGCCCATCGAATATAACTTCGCCAGCGGTCGGTTCCACCAGCCTGGAGATACAACGCACCATAGTCGATTTACCAGAGCCCGATAGACCCATGATAATAAAGATTTCGCCCTGGTGAACATCAAAACTGACATTACAGGCTGCACCGATATGGTTGTTGCTATTTATCTGTTTATAAGTCGCTGCTGGATCATCTAACTGTCCCGACCCAGACTGGAAAAACTGACCAGGATTCTCGCCATATACTTTCCAGACATTACGACAACTAAGCTTAACCGGATTTTCTGTTTTTGCCATTCAAACACTCACTGCACTAGATAATAGAAATGTTAAACAAAAACGGCGATTAATGGTAAATCGCCGTTATTGTCTTACGCTTTACATTTCTGTTCAGTTTACATCGCGGCGTCAACCCAGGGCTTCCAGATGGCTTCATTCGCATCAACCCAGTTCGATACGACTTTCTCCAGCTTCTTTCCCTCCTGATCGATCGCATTCATCATTGGAATCTGATCCTGATTACGTAACTTATAGTTAGTCAGTAGTTTATGCGCGGCGGGCCACTTGTCCTTCAACCCTTTCCAGGCCAATTTCTTGATATAACCCCGCTCCCAGTCACAATCCCAGGTCGCATCAGGATTAACACCAACTGAAGCATTATCATGGCATCCAGCTTCATAGGGAGGCAGGCTGACATTAGTTAATTTTACACCCGCATGGACCCAGTGAGGCGACCAGAACATGACCATTAGTGGTTTCTTACGGGCCTCAGCACCCTGCATTTCAGCAACCAGGGCACCTTCACTACCGGCGGGTACCGAAACAAAATTCAGGCCAAATCCCTTAATACGATCGACATTAGAGGTACCCCAGTCAGCAGGATAATCAACCAGACGGCCATTCGGGAAAGTTTCGGCATTGGCGAAGGCTTCTGCACAACCATTCAAAGCTTTCCAGTCGGGCAATCCCGGACATGCTTTTAACGCCGCTTCATTGACAAACCAGCTTTCAACCGGCACCAGGCCCAGGTCACCGATCTCCTCAACCTTGCCGGATGCTAATGCCTTATCGTAATGCTCTCCGATATTAGAACTCCATATTTCCAGAGTAGCAGATACAGTATTGTCTTCCAGCGCCTGCATTTGTGGATAATAACCCGCGGTTACATATTCAACGTTATATCCCATACGCCTGAGAATCTCACCGGCCACGTGGGTTGAGATATGTTGTCCGGTCCATTCGTTTATGGCGAGTTTTATAGGGTCCTTCGATTCGGGTACAGCCGCCTGGCCGATGCTGGTAAAGCCAAGCAAAGACATGCCAACGGCTGCTATCCAGATTTTTAATTTCATGTTCAATATCTCCTCAGTTTTGTATTGTTTTAGTAGTCAGCGAAGCATACCCAATTACTATAACAATGAAAACTCCTGATATGAGACCGATTAAGCTATGCCTGCTAATATAACGAGAGATCGAGCGGTGACGCGACGGTCATACCACCATCGAGCGTAAACGTGAATGCCTTCGGGCCCGTGATCAAATGATACCTCCCGGCCAGATATGGCTATTCATGCTATTCCACGTGGAATTTTCTTTTCAGGGTCAAGGAAAGGTAAAGCTACTACTTCAGCTAGATGCTGTTCTCCTTCCCTGTCGACCAGAGTCAGTTGCTTACCTGTCCAGCTCTCACCTGCTAATGCCGGTTGCTCAAAAAGAACATAACCAATGCCTTTTTGTAAAGACGGCGACCAGTCGCCTACCCGTATGTGGCCAGCTTTTTGATTATCCAGAAATACGGTGCAACCAACACCTGGAACACCGGATAAGCTGGTCAGGCCAAATAGACGAGGTTCTTTGTTAACCTTTTCTAATGAATGAAAACCGACAAAATCCTCCTTTGACAAATCAACAAAAGGACCGAGACCAACGTCAAACGGTGTCATACTGCTATCTATATCAGTACTGTAATCGAGAATACCCGCTTCCAGTCGTCGAATTCCCATTACCTCTAACGCGGCATTTTCCATATCATATTCCAGGCCAACGTTGACAATAGTATCCCAAAGCGCGAGATGATCGGTTTCGACACCACAGTTACTATAAATCTCGAAACCCAGTTCACCTGTCCATCCGGTGCGAGTTACCAGAACCGATTGGCCACCGATATTAAAATATGCGGCACGAAAATAGCCGAATTCACTGATATCCTTTTCCTCGTCCAGCGCTTTTAAAATCTCAAGTGAGCGAGGCCCCTGAACTTGCAATACACGGGATCTCGGATCACTAACAATGACATCAAGCCCATCACTAAACGCATTCAACCAGGATTCAAATTCGCCATTAGCATGCACATACCAGAAATGCTCCTCAGCAAGGCGAATCAATACACCATCCATTTGAATTCCACCCAGCGGTGTACAGGCTATCGCATAATGTGCACGCCCTGGTTTTAATTCTCTGATACGGCGTGTGAATACTTTTTCTAATAAGGTGATCGACTGAGGACCTCTTATGTCGAGAGGTTTTTCGGGCACATCGAAGAGCATTACCCCTTTTCGCAACTTCCAGTATTGATCAATGACCTTGTCGCCAAATGAAATCGGGTAGAACCGATTACAGTAAATGCCATACAAGGTATCATCGGTAGCATATCGCGGCGCGTAGGGTGACTGCTCAAATCGTTTCGAATTTATTCGAACCGTCGGATGAGATTTGGCGTGGACGAGTTTATCGTTGGGCTGATTCACATTTCAAATCACCAGGCAGCATTGCGATACGGAAGTAGCGATGACTAAACTAGTCTAACTGGCTTAAATCTCTGACAGCACCCTTATCGGCACTGGTTGCCATTTTAGCGTATGCCTTCAGGGCTGCAGTTACTCTTCTTGGACGTTCTTTTACAGGCTTCCAGGCATTATCACCCCTGGCTTCCATTTCGGTTCTACGTTCAACCAGTTGCTCATCACTTAAGTCGACATTGATAGTTCGATCTGGGATGTCTATCTTGATAATATCGCCCTGCTCGACCAGTCCAATCGTTCCACCCGCAGCAGCTTCGGGTGAAGCGTGTCCAATCGATAATCCAGAGGTTCCGCCCGAAAAACGACCATCGGTTAACAAGGCACAGACCTTACCGAGCCCCTTCGATTTTATGTATGAAGTTGGATAAAGCATTTCCTGCATGCCCGGCCCGCCTTTTGGTCCTTCGTAACGTACGATTACAACATCACCAGCCTTAACTCGACCATTAAGTATGTCATCAACGGCATCTTCCTGCGATTCACAGATATGTGCGGGGCCTTCAAACACCAGGATGCTTTCATCAACACCGGAGGTTTTTACGACACAACCGTCTACTGCTATATTACCGAACAACACCGCCAGACCACCTTCCTGAGAATATGCATGCTCGGCGGAACGTACACAACCATTTTCTCTGTCCAGGTCCAACGAAGGCCAGCGCGTATCCTGGCTAAAGGCAACCTGTGAAGGAATGCCAGCAGGTCCAGCCTTGTAAAACTGTTTTACTGTTTCATCATCAGTTATCGCGATATCCCATTTGTTTAAAGCTTCGGTCACCGTATTGCTATGAACCATGGGTAATTCGTTGTGAATCAGGCCCGCACGATCAAGCTCGCCAAGTATCGCCATAATACCACCGGCCCGATGTACGTCTTCCAAATGATATTGCGGCGTATTCGGCGCAACCTTACAAAACTGGCCGACCTTACGAGACAGTCGATCAATGTCTTTCAAGGAAAAATCAAGCTCACCTTCCTGGGCTGCTGCCAGTAAATGCAATATCGTATTTGTCGAACCGCCCATGGCGATATCAAGGCTCATCGCGTTTTCGAATGCCTGAAAATTTGCGATGCTGCGCGGCAGTACTGAATAATCATCTTTTTCATAATGGCGTCGAGTTATATCAACGATCATACGACCTGCTTCGAGGAATAATTGTTCTCGATCGGCATGCGTTGCCAGGGTCGAACCATTGCCCGGCAGGGATAAGCCGAGGGCCTCGGTGAGACAATTCATCGAATTGGCAGTGAACATACCCGAACAGGAACCACAGGTTGGGCAGGCGCTGCGTTCGAATTCCATCACCTTCTCATCTGAGGCGTTATCGTCTACTGCAATAACCATGGCATCGATTAAATCGATCGCATGTTCTGAAAGACGCGTTTTACCAGCTTCCATAGGGCCACCGGAAACAAAAATAACAGGAATATTAAGTCGCATTGCGGCGTTAAGCATGCCCGGGGTGATCTTGTCACAATTGGAAATACAGACCATGGCATCGGCACAATGTGCATTAACCATGTATTCGATCGAGTCGGCAATAATGTCCCGAGATGGCAGACTGTAAAGCATGCCATCGTGACCCATAGCTATACCGTCATCGACCGCGATAGTATTAAACTCTTTGGCTACGCCACCGGCTTTTTCGATTTCCCGGGCGACCAGTTGACCCAGGTCCTTGAGGTGTACATGTCCGGGAACAAATTGCGTAAATGAATTCGAAATCGCGATAATCGGTTTCTGGAAGTCATCGTCTTTCATGCCCGTGGCCCGCCAGAGCGCTCTGGCACCCGCCATTTTACGACCGGCAGTGGAGGTTTTGGAACGATATTGCGGCATTTATTGACCTCTGTTTTAGCACCTCAAAGAGGTCACAAAGAATATCATAGAGATTCGACGATGTGACTAAATATTCCCTGGAATAGCGGTCGATAACTACAGCACCGTCTAAACTTCTCCAACAAAATAAAATTCCTGATGGCCCGAGATACTTCTGGTGTTCTCAAATATCCATAGGATATAAAAAACCCGGCCACGAATTAACATGTCCGGGTTTCATGACGCGAGATTTAATATCGTATTAAACTCGCCGGATGATATTAGTGAATCTTAACAGTATTCCACTTACCGCTGCCGATTTCGAGTTCCTTATAAGATCCGAACACTTCACCGACATCGTTAAATTCAACATTGGTTGCGCCCTGATAATCAACATCTCCGCCAGCAGCAATGATCTCCAGGGCCTTAGCGATTTCTCCGGGGCCGATTTTTTTACCGGGTGCATTGGCCACCATCATCATTTTAGCCTGAAGAGCAGATCGATCTGCTGAACCAGCAGCCTGCATCGCAAGCACCAGAAGCGCCGCAGCATCGTAAGACTCAGGAACGAATGGACCATCGTGTTTTAAGCCATGAGCTTTAGCGTAGCTACCGAAGGCATCTGCACCTGAAGAACCACCAGGTAAGGTCGCAATTGAGCCATCGAGATCAGAACCAATTGCCTGTAGCAATGAATCACCGACCATACCATCGGCCATAACATAGCTGGAGAAAGCATCTGCATCGATCGAAGCCTGGATAATGCCTTTACCTCCCTGATCGACATAACCAAATACAGCGAGATGTTTAGAACCTGAGGCTGACAGAGCCCCTACTTCTGCTGAATAATCCGCTTTTCCATCTTCATGAGCCGCGCTGATAGATACCATTCCACCTTTAGCTTTAAAGGCATTGGCAAACGAATCCGCCAGGCCCTTACCATAATCATTATTGGTATAAGTTACCGCAATTTCTTTTATGCCACGATCACCGAGAATATCAGCAAGCACCTGACCCTGACGTGCGTCGGAAGGCGCTGTGCGATGAAAATAACCTTTATCGTCAATAGTAGAAAGTGCCGGAGATGTTGCAGATGGCGATACCATGACGACACCATTTGGCACAGCGACGTTATTAGCAATCGCTGTCGTAACACCAGAGCAGTCAGCTCCCATGATTGCCACTACGCCGTCAGAAGTAATCAAACGTTCTGCCGCTGAAGAAGCTGCTGCTGCATCGGTACAGGTTGAATCACCACGAACCGCGGTCAAAGTAGAACCGTTTAAAAACTTACCCGATTTAGATGCCTCAGACAGGGCTAGTTCGGCTCCGCTGGCCATATCAGGTGTCAATGATTCAATAGGGCCGGTAAACCCCAGGATAATTCCAACCTTGACTTCGTCGGCTAAAACAGGCGCCGATAATCCCGCCAGAACGGCACTCGCAATTAATATTTTTTTCATGTCTGTACTCTCATGGTTATTTGATAGTTATATAACGGATCGAAACCCGCAGTTTTTGTTAGTGTTTCGTTAACGCCACAATTTTATCACTGTTTTTCAGGGCTTGCATATGGACTATGTGTCGATAAACAGGTAAATCAACAGTATTTTTTCGAATTTGCAACAAATAGAGTTGCATTTAGCACTCATTCTCTTTACTTTCTTGACACTTTTTCACTATCAGTGAGCATAAGCCAGAAATGCCAATGGATGCCAGTATGACGAGCGAAATTCCACCTTCCAGCTGGAGAAATTACCCAATTCAACAACAGCCAGTGTATCCTGACCAGGATCAACTTGAACAGGTTGAATCAACCCTGTGCAAGCTACCTCCACTGGTATTTGCGCAGGAAATTCGTGATTTGAGAAGCAACCTTGGCGAAGTCTCCAATGGCCGAGGATTTGTTCTTCAAGGTGGAGATTGCGCCGAAACATTTGCCGATTTTGGAGCTAATCGTATCCGTGATACATTCAAGGTGTTGTTACAGATGGCAGTAGTGCTGACTTATGCCGGCAGACGACCAGTTACCAAGATCGGCCGTGTTGCAGGTCAGTTTGCTAAGCCGCGTTCGGCAGACTATGAGCTAATCGATGGTGTATCGCTGCCCAGCTATAGAGGCGATATCATCAATGCGGCTGATTTTAACGAGGCCGCCAGGGTTCCCGATCCAAACCGTATGCTTGAGGCCTATCATCAAAGCGCCGCAACGCTAAATCTGTTACGTGCTTTCGCCCAGGGCGGGCTGGCTGACCTGCATCAGGTCAATCGCTGGAATATGAGTTTTGCCAAAGCGAACACGGTTACACAAAGGTATCTGGATATGTCCGAGCGAATTGGCGATGCACTTCAGTTCATGGAGGTATGCGGTATTAAATCAGCTAACGCGCCTTCAATTCGTGAGACGCAGTTGTTCACTTCACACGAAGCACTGTTGCTCAATTACGAGGAAGCCTTATCAAGAGTCGATTCATTTACCAACAAGAGCTACAACTGTTCTGCACATTTTGTCTGGATTGGCGAACGTACCCGTCAGCTCGATCACGCTCACATAGAGTTTTTCAAACACATCGAAAATCCTGTCGGGGTCAAAATCGGCCCGAATACAAGTGGTGATGAGTTGCTAGCACTCATCGACGCATTAAATCCTGATAACCAGGAAGGACGCCTAACCCTCATCACTCGCATGGGTGCCGATGTACTGGCCGACAAGCTGCCACAACTGATCAGGCGGGTGCAGAGTGAAGGTCGGCATATCCTATGGTCATCTGACCCGATGCATGGCAACACTATCAAATCCAGTAGCGGTTACAAAACTCGAGCCTTCGATGATATTTTGCGTGAATTACGTCAGTTTTTCTCAGTACATCAGGCCGAAGGCAGTTATGCTGGCGGCATCCATCTCGAAATGACAGGAGAACATGTAACTGAATGTACCGGCGGTGCCTACCAGATATCTGATGACGATCTTGGTAAGCGCTATCGAACTCAATGCGATCCGAGACTTAATGCCGATCAGGTACTTGAACTGGCCTATCTTATTGCCGACAATCTTAAAGAGGTCAAGGTCGCGGATGAACAGATATAATCCCTTAACAAGGTTTGTCATTTAATTTACTTTCAAGACTGAATTTGACTACCAGTAAACTCGAACAGGTACTTAGTGCTGGCCATTTTGCGATGACGGCTGAGACATCACCTCCTGATGCTGCCTCTGCAGAAGCCGTACTGAACAGGGTTAACTGTCTGAAAGGCATTA
>JAAEOZ010000705.1 GCA_024222685.1 Gammaproteobacteria bacterium
AATTGGCAGACTTTCTGATAGAGACTGATCTCAATGCAGCCAGGCAGAAAACACTGATAGAGTCAATGGAGAGTGAAATTGAATTGATCGAATCTAACTGGAAAGTTGC
Organism: Gammaproteobacteria bacterium; assembly: GCA_024222685.1. Lineage (GTDB taxonomy): Bacteria > Pseudomonadota > Gammaproteobacteria. The sequence goes on from JAAEOZ010000705.1 coordinate 110, forward strand.
GATAGAAGAGAAAGAAGCGAAAATAATCGAGCTAAAAAACCAGTTAGTAGGCAATAATACTCGTGTCATTAGTCTGGCCGAGTTGTCTCTTAAACCAGTCGGGTTAACCAAAAAACTGGCATATGTGCTTAGCGTTATATTGGCGCTATTCGGTGCGTTTTTTATTATGCTTGTTGCTATGTTTCGTGCGAAAGTTAAAGAGAAGATGGCTACGGAGGCATAACCCATCAATAAATCCATCGATCTTTCCCATTTAACCTCGGAGCAAATTGCGAATTTCTGCGGAGTTCTCAACGAAAACCTGAAGACTATCGAGAGTCACTATTCAGTTAACCTGATCATAAACGATGATTGTCTGATACTTACTTCTGACAAAGAAATTCTGAATAACGCCGTTGATACAATTAGAGCAATTCTAAACCAAAGCGCAAAGTCAGCTCTGTCAGCTGAGGAACTACAGAGTATTCTGTTCGCAGCCGACAAGCCAGGTAATGATGATTTCGAGCGCTTTACCATCAGCTTGAAGAAAAAATCGATCCGACCCAAATCCGATCTGCAGTGCCGATATATTCGAAATATCGCCAAAAAAGTCGTAAATTTCGGCGTCGGCCCGGCTGGTACTGGTAAAACTTACCTGGCAGTTGCAATGGCGGTAAAGGCACTTGAGAATGAAGATGTTAGTCGTTTGATTCTAACTCGCCCGGCGGTGGAGGCTGGTGAAAAACTGGGCTTTTTGCCTGGTGATTTGTCGCAGAAAGTCGATCCTTACCTGCGCCCGGTTTATGACGCTCTGTATGAGATGCTTGGATTCGATAAGGTCGAAAAACTGATTGCCCGACACGTCATTGAAGTCGCACCTCTGGCGTATATGCGGGGCAGAACGCTGAATAACGCCTTTGTTATTCTCGATGAAGCACAGAATACTACACCCGCACAGATGAAAATGTTCCTCACCAGGATCGGCTTTGGTTCCAAAGCTGTGGTCACCGGCGATATCACACAGACAGATTTACCTGAAAAACAGCATTCCGGGCTTCAGCATAGTTTTAAAATACTCAAAAATATTGATGCTATCGGATTCGTTTATTTCAATTCGAATGATGTAGTTCGCCATCCACTGGTGCAAAGTATCGTCGAGGCTTACGATCGGGCGGAAGGTAACTCGCACACCAGAAAACAGACTTGATGGCTCTCAGAGTTGATATTCAAAATGATGAAAATCTTTCGGCAGTACCGGACGATTCAGACTTTCTAATTTGGGTGAAAGCATCACTAGTTCAGAATTTCTCGGATCTTGAACAGACTATCCGTGTTGTCGGCGAAGCCGAAAGCCGAGATTTGAATATGCAATTCCTCGGTAAAGATAATCCAACCAATGTGCTGTCATTCCCGTTACAGTCACCCTGTCTTGACTATCAGTGCCTTGGAGATCTGGTCATTTGTGCACCGCTAGTATGTCAGGAAGCAACCCTGCAAAATAAACCGGAAAACGCCCATTGGTCGCATCTGGTTGTGCATGGTATGTTGCATTTACAGGGTTATGACCACGATAATGCAGCCGATGCCGCCAAAATGGAAGGCCTCGAAGTCGAAATTCTATCGACCCTGGGTTATAGTAATCCGTATAATGTTGAGTAATTTCATTTGCGGTGGGAGCGGAAATGACTGACGCTGATAACGGCGGGTCGACGAAGGGTTGGCTGGAGCGATTACTTAATGTATTTACCAGCGAGCCCCAGAATCAAAAGCAGTTACTGGATCTGTTAAGAGACCTGCAGGATCACCAGCTCATCGGCGCTGATGAACTTTACATGATAGAAGGCGTATTGCAGGTTTCAGACATGCAGGTACGCGATATCATGATTCCTCGCGGTCAGATGACCGTACTTGAACACACCGATGCTTTAGCGGAAATAATCGAAAAAATCACTGAATCCGGGCATTCGCGTTTCCCTGTCATCGACGATGATAAAGACGATGTTGTCGGTATTCTGCTGGCCAAGGATCTGCTGCAGTTATCATTGGAAAACACCGATGACTTCGAATTCAACGATTATATTCGTCCTGCTTCGTTTATTCCGGAAAGCAAGCGTCTTAATGTTTTACTCAAGGAGTTCAGACTCAAGCGCAGTCACATGGCGATGATAGTAGATGAATATGGCGGCGTATCCGGGTTGGTGACTATCGAAGATGTTCTCGAACAGATTGTCGGTAAAATAGACGATGAACACGATGATGACGAAGAAGTTGATATTCAGCCCCATGGGTCGGGTCGGTTTTCGGTGCGCGCTTTAACCACGCTGCACGATTTTAATGATTACTTCAAGACCGATTATAGTAGTGAAGATGTCGAAACCATTGGTGGTTATTTGCTTGGACATATCGGTCATTTGCCCGAACGCGGTGAAACGTTAGTACTCGATGGTCTGACATTTAAGGTGCTGAATGCTGATAGCCGTCAGGTACACCTTTTTCAGGTTGTTAATGAAGCCGAGTGAGACAGGCGTATTCATTATCGATAGCAAGCTTGCTGGGTGCGGTAATGCCGCTGGCATTTGCACCTTATTCAATATGGCCAGTTGCGCTGATTTCCCCGGCATTGCTGATCATATTGGTCGACCGGAATATGTCGCTGCGGCGGCTGTTTCTGCATGGCTGGTTATTCGGAAACGGTTACTTCGGCTTCGGTATCTACTGGACTTATAACAGTCTGCACGATTTCGGTCAGGCCCCCCCGCTGGTAGCTGCCTTCATTGCGGCGCTGCTGGTCATTTATCTAGCCCTGTTTCCAGCCTGTTGTCTATGTGCCTGGCAGTGGTGCAATCGGCAGATCGGAAACCGGGCAATCTGGCTATTACCGATATTCTGGTTTTCCTTCGAGTGGTTCAGGGGCTGGTTGCTGACCGGCATGCCGTGGTTGAGCCTGGGCTACGCGTATACAGAATCGCCTTTGTCCGCTTTCGGTGCGATTGTCGGAGTATACGGTGTCGGTGCACTCGGTTTGTTAATGTCAATCTCGCTGGTGCAGGTGGTTCGCGGCAGGCGCTACCTGGCCTTAGCCCCGATTTTCCTGATTCCAGTTGCAGGAATGCTACTACAGAATATTCAATGGACTGAAGAAAAATCCGAACCACTCAATGTTGTTATTGTTCAGGGAAATATCCCGCAGGAAATTAAATGGCGTTACGAACAGCGGCAGAGTATTTTCAATGTCTACTGGCGAGAAACACTTAAACTCTGGGACAGCGATTTAATTGTCTGGCCGGAAACCGCTTTGCCGGGTCGTTCGGAAGAAATTCAGGAGTCCATATTGCAACCGGTCTCGGATGAGGCAGTTAAACAGAATAGCCAGATACTCACTGGAATCATAGTATCTGACAAGGCAAACCAGCGTTACCACAACAGCCTGATGTTGCTCGGAGAACAGCGGGGTGTTTACCATAAACGTCATCTGGTGATCTTTGGGGAATATTATCCAATGCGCTGGTTACTCGATTTTCTCAGGGGCTGGATTAATATCCCCTATTCGGATATGACACCGGGGTCTGATGCACAACCACAGTTGTCGGTGAAGGGTTTGAAACTGGGGCTTTCGATCTGTTTTGAAAATGTATTCAGTCGCGACATTATGCGCGATTTGCCAGATGCGAACCTGCTGGTTAACGTTAGCAACGATGCCTGGTTTGGAAATTCACTGGCACCACATCAGCACTTACAGATGGCGCAAATGCGGGCAATCGAAGCTGGTAGAGCGATGATACGTTCAACCAATACCGGTATCAGTGCATTTATCGATGACAGAGGCCAGATAATGCAAAAAAGCGAGCAGTTTAAGACGCAGACGCTGACCGAAACTGTTCAGGGGCGAATGGGCGTTACACCTTTTTACTATTTTGCCAGAGTGCAGGGCATACTGGCCATTTCGATACTCGCAGTACTCATTTTCCTGGTCGTCAGAAAGCGCGCCTGATTTCCGCCGACATTGCTTTATGTTAGTCAGGGTCTGGAGTATCCTTCCCCCCAATTTTTACCCAGCAGAATCAAATATGGATCAGCAATACGACCCGAAAGCCATTGAAGCCGCCGTGCAGAAGTTCTGGACACAGAGCGGTGCCTTTGAAGTGAAAGAAGATCCGCAAAAGGAGAGCTATTACTGTCTGTCGATGTTTCCCTATCCGAGCGGAAAACTGCATATGGGGCATGTACGCAATTATACCATCGGTGATGTAGTCAGCCGCTTTAAACGCATGCAGGGCATGAATGTTTTGCAGCCTATGGGCTGGGATGCTTTCGGTATGCCTGCCGAAAATGCGGCAATCAAAAATAACGTGCCACCGGCTAGATGGACTTACGAAAATATTGACTACATGCGTTCGCAGTTACAGTTGCTCGGATTCGGTTACGACTGGACGCGAGAAATAGCAACCTGTAGACCCGAATATTATCGATGGGAGCAATGGTTTTTCACTCGCTTGATGGAAAAAGGTATTGCTTATAAGAAAACAGCGCCTGTCAACTGGTGCCCCCATGACCAGACAGTACTGGCTAATGAACAGGTCATAGAAGGCTGTTGCTGGCGTTGCGACACACCGGTAGAGCGCCGTGAAATAGCGCAATGGTTTTTGAAAATCACCGATTACGCTGATCAGTTACTGGATGATCTTGATACTGTGGAATGGCCCGAGCAGGTCAAGACTATGCAACGCAACTGGATCGGGCGATCGGAAGGCATGGAAGTCGAATTCGAAGTGCCCGGCCAGGAATCGTTAATGGTTTATACCACCCGGCCCGATACACTCTATGGTGCGACATTTATAGCAATTGCTGCCGAACATCCATTGTCTTTAAAAGTTGCCGAGAGCAATGCGGAAATAGCTCAGTTTATCACGGACTGCAAGAAGACTAATACCGCCGAAGCAGCAATGGAAAAGATGGAAAAACTGGGCCAGGCTTTAGGGATTCATGCGATCAATCCGGTAAATGGTGAGCAGATTCCAATCTGGATCGCCAATTTTGTGCTGATGGGATATGGCACCGGGGCGATTATGTCGGTTCCAGCACACGATCAGCGCGACTGGGAATTTGCACGTAAGTATGGCATCGAAATTCGACAGGTGGTCGCACCCGGCGATGGTTCCAGGGTTGATCTTGAGGTCGAATCTTTTGTTACCAAAGAAGGTGTATGCTGCAACTCTGATATGCTCGATGGGCTCGATTTTGAGTCAGCTTTTAATAGAATCGCAGACCATCTTGAAGCAGCGGGCAAAGGTAACCGTCAGGTGAACTATCGATTGCGCGACTGGGGCGTATCGCGACAACGTTACTGGGGTGCACCGATTCCAGTCATCAATTGTAGTAGCTGTGGAACTGTGGCGGTACCTGCCAATGATCTGCCTGTAGTATTGCCGGAAGAAATTGAGTTTGAAGGTATTGGTTCGCCGATTAAGTCGATGGATACGTTTATCAATACGGACTGTCCGTGCTGTGGTCAGGCGGCCGAGCGCGAAACCGATACTTTCGACACATTTATGGAATCATCCTGGTATTACGCACGTTATGCCTGCCCGGATTTCGACCAGGGTATGCTCGATGATCGGGCCGACTACTGGACACCGGTTGATCATTATATAGGTGGCATCGAACACGCTATTTTGCATTTACTTTATGCGCGCTTTTACCACAAGTTGATGCGCGATGAGGGACTGGTCAATTCTGATGAACCATTCAAAAGCCTGTTGACGCAGGGAATGGTATTAAAAGACGGTAGTAAGATGTCGAAGTCGAAAGGCAATACTGTTGATCCACAGGATTTGATTGATCGTTTCGGTGCAGACACGGTACGTCTGTTCGTGATGTTTGCCTCTCCGCCAGAGCAGTCTCTGGAGTGGTCCGATGCCGGGGTTGAAGGTGCGCATCGGTTTCTCAAGCGTTTCTGGAACCTGGTTCATCAGCATATCGGCATAGTGGCAGGGAAAAAATATGAACTAAATATTGATCGATTGAACGAATCACAGAAAGCCATGCGCCTGAAGTTGCACGAAACCATTCGCAAGGTCAGTGACGATTTCGACCGCAGGCTGACTTTCAATACCGCGATTGCGGCGAATATGGAATTGCTTAATGCAACAACCCGGTTTGAGGATGATTCAGATCAGGGACATAGCATACGTCAGGAAATTTTTGACAGTATGCTGTTGATGTTGTCACCGATCATTCCGCACATCTGCGATCAACTGTGGCGGCAACTTGGTCACGATAGCGTTATCATTGATGAGAGTTGGCCATTAGTTGACGACTCAGCTCTGGTTCAGGATACCATCGAAATGGTGATTCAGGTCAATGGTAAGCTGCGCGGCAAAATGCAAATCGCTGCTAATGCTGAAAAGTCGGAATGCGAGGCGCTGGCGCTGGAAAATGATCAGGTGAAAAAGTTTATTGCTGACAAGGCGATTCGAAAAGTCATAGTGGTTCCATCGAAACTGGTCAATGTTGTCATATGATGTTGTTCCGACTGGCGATAATCAGTCTGATTTTAAGTTCGTCTGCCTGTGGTTTTCACCTTCGTGGGCTCGCTAATCTGCCGGAACAGATCAGTGATATCCAGCTGATCGGAGATAATCTTGACAACAGTCAGCAAGCCCGTCTGACGCAAATATTAAGGCGAGCAGGTGCCAGATTTCATGTTAATGGCGATAGTTCTGCCGTACGTTTGCAGGTTTCGATTAAAACATTACCTGAGCGCCTGCTGGTTGATAGCGTAGGGTCTGGCCAAAGTATCGTGCGGCTCGCGAAGGAATTAAATTACAGTGTTATCGAAGCCAACGGTAACAGATTAGTCGATAATAAAACGCTGACATCAACATTCGATCTGGAACTCGATGAAAATAACCTGTTAGCCAATGCGGGAGAAAAGCAGGCGGCAGGTACCAGCATAGCGGACAATCTGTTTAATCGTATGCTGATTCAGTTACAGCGCCTTTAAAAAACCATAATTCGACACCACTTCAAATTTACCCGCTGGCTGCAAGGGTTTATAATGGCAGTCGATCACAATAAACTAATTACGGGCGATTTATATTATGTCTGATTCGATCGAAGACGGGCTATCCAGACAGAAACGTAATCCACTGCTGTGGATCGGAATTGCTGCTATCGCGGTGATTGCTTATATATTTCTGGGGACCGAACGCGGAAATACTGTAGTTATCAGGGCAGCTGATAATAGTCAGCAATCCACCGGGGATATCGACCGCAGTTTACTGGTTCCCCCAGGTATGCGCGCCCGCCAGTTTATCGAGCAGTTACGAGTCGAGGGTTATCCTTATGCGCTAGAAAAAATCTTCACCAGGGCGAATGATTATGACCGCGAAGGTAGTCTGGCAGACGCACATCTGCTGTACTTTTTTGGTGCCCGACAAGGACATGTAGATTCTATGATAAAGCTCGCTGAAATGTCTGATCCTAATTTATTTCAGTCGGAAAACAGCCTGCTTGATCATGCTGATCCTCTGCAGTCTTATAAATGGTATCAGAAGGCTGCCGAGCTGGGGCAGCCAGATTTGTCTGGGCGTATTCAGAAACTACAACAATGGGCAATGCAGGAATCCGAGTCGAATAATCCTTATGCCAGGCAATTGTTGCTGGTGGTTCAATAACCTCGGTTTTGTGAAACCATTAAACACGCCTGTATTCAACGACATTACGCTAAGCGAGTATCACTTTGGATAAAATAATAGCCAGAACGCTAGTTCTGTTCGTCTTATGTACAGGTGGTCATCTACAGGCTGAGCAATTGAAACCACTGTTGATGGAGGGTAAGAAAACACTTTATCAACGTGTATTAAGTATTCCAGATGCAAGAATTTACCTGTCTCCCGACTCTGCCAGTGAATCGCAGGAGGTTATACCGTTTAGCGTGCTATATGTTTACGGCAAACAACCGGAATGGATACAGGTTGGTTACGACAGTTTTGGTAAAACCGCAGGTTGGGTACCGGAAAAGCAGGCCATAGTCTGGAATCAGGCACTTACCGTTTCTTTTAAGGATCCGCAGGATATTCAGCGTGTCATGCTGTTTAACAGTAAGGAATCGATTAAACGACTAGTCGATGATTTCGATATAAATGCCTATCAGTCCCTGTACAGGGCTGCGGTGAGTGGTGAGGAAATTGAAAATAGTCCGGTTATAGCGCTACAACCGGAGGCACATCTTGAGATTCGGGATAATTTCTACCTGGTACCAATTAAACAGCATGAAGATGTTTATCTTGGAAATGAGCAGGCGCGGCTACTTGAAATTGCCAGCGTACCGCTGGATGACGGTGAGGAATCATCTAAAACTAGAGAGACCAAAGGTAAAGCCCGAAGTTATCGTAGCGGTATCCATTTTGTAATTGATTCTACCGCCTCGATGGGACCTTATATTGATCGTACACGTGACGCAGTGGCACGAGTATTCTCTGCAATTGATGTACAGGGATTGACCAATCAGGTCAGCTTCGGCCTGACTGCTTATCGGGATAATGTTTTGCAGGTACCTGAGCTCGAATATCTCACGCATCGTTATGTAAGTTTGCAGCAGGGCACCGATGTCGATCAGTTTTTCGAACGCGTAAATTCACTCAGTCCTTCCGAAATTTCCAGTCGTGATTTTCGCGAAGATGCCTATGCCGGGATTAAATCGGCGATAGAAGACTCTGCCTGGGAGGATTTTGATGCGCGTTATGTGGTTTTGATTACCGATGCCGGTCCACGTGAAAGTCATGATTCGCTTGGTGCGACGCGTTTAAGTGCGAAGGCTTTAAGACAGCTGGCTTACGACAAGGGTATTTCGATCTGGGTGTTGCACTTACGTACTCCCTTGGTTGCTGCCAATAACGAAAAAGCAGAAGGACTCTACAAGGAATTATCCTATTTTCCCGGCATTGGTGATTTCTATTATGGTGTACAACTGGGGCAGGTAGATGAATTTGGTACTGTGCTGGAAACACTGGCAAACCAGATAACCCAGCAGGTTTTAGCTACCACCAAAGGTGTGCCACCGATACCGTTACCGGAAGTTGTAGACCAGCAGGAACAGACTCAGTTGGCACAGTTACAGGGCCGCGTAGCCAAACTTGGACACGCGTTGCGTATGCGTTATATACAGAAAGAGTCGGGAAAACCTTTACCCAAAGTCTTTAACGCCTGGATGGTCGATCGTGACTTTGTCAATCCGGAGCGCTCGTCGGTTGAAGTTCGTGTTTTGCTTACCCGGGATCAGTTAAGTGATTTGAAAAGTGTTATGCAACAGGTGCTTGAGTTAGCCGAGGAAGGTGTACTTAGCCCTAAAAACTTTATTAATGATTTGAAGAGTCTGGCAGCAACAGTCAGTAGAGATCCGTCTTCGGTAGGTGCCAGTACATCCGGAGCGGGAGCAAACCTGGCAGAGATGGGGTATATGCGTGAATATATCGAAGATCTGCCCTATACCGGCGAAGTCATGGATTTGACGCTGGAAAGCTGGGAAGAGTGGTCAGCCAAAACCCAGATTGAATTTATGCAACGGCTCGATAGCAAGATTAGCTACTATCAGGCTCTACACGATCATACCGATTTATGGGTGACACCGGGAGGTGGACCGGTTAACGGTAATTCGGTTTTTCCGGTTGCACTTGATCTGTTACCGTAAATCGTCGTGCCGAGTGTTTATTCGCTGAGTAACGTTGTCAAGGAACGACTGGTGGGAGGAGTTGGGTTCCGGCTTCACGTCCCCAGCATTGAGATTAAAGCCGAAGAAAACATCGCCCTTGTCGGCCATAGTGGTTGTGGTAAAAGTACCCTGCTGGATATGCTGGCTTTAATTTTACACCCGGACAAGTCGGATGGTTTTAGTATAGAACCGGTCGGCGGCAAGTCTCATGATCTTGGCAAACTATGGCAACGTCGACGCCAGAGTCGCCTTTCGCAGATTCGAAAGCAACATATTGGTTATGTGTTACAAAGCGGGGGTCTTTTACCTTATCTAACCGTACGAGAGAATATCGAGTTACCCCGGCGTTTGCTCAAACTGGCCGATGATGATTCGATTAATTCAATAGCCAGAGTATTGGGAATCCATCGGCAGCTCGACAAATTACCGGGCTTGCTGTCTGCCGGTGAAAGACAACGCGCTGCTTTTGCCCGGGCCTTATCGCACCGACCAACGATATTACTCGCTGACGAACCGACTGCTTCGCTCGACCCGATCACTGCACGAAAAATCATGGCTGTTGTAATGGAACTCATCAAAGGCCTGAAAATCACTCTGATAACCGCCAGCCATGACTGGGCGCATGTTTATAAAATGGATCTGAGAACTTTACATCAGGAAGCAAAACCTGTTGAAAATGGTCGTATTTATCAATCAACTTTCCGGGATTGAATGAGACAGCTAACGAATATTATTCGCCTGAGCTTTCGCGACTATAGCCACGAATGGCGAATGTCGGGCTGTTTTATTTTTGCGCTTGCATCCGTGCTCGCGCCTATGATGATTTTATTTGGGCTTAAGTTTGGTATCGTAAACACCATGGTCAATGAACTGGTGGAGAACCCTTCAAATCGTGAGATTCGCCCGATTGGTAGTGGCCGCTATTCAGAGCAATGGATTGAAGATTATCGACACCGCAGTGACATTCAATTTATTATTCCAAAGACCAGAGCACTGGCTGCAACTATTCAACTGAATAGCGATTCTTCATCACGGATTTTGTCTACAGAATTGCTCGCAACCGATATTGGTGACCCGCTCATGCTCGCTATGGAGCGATTGCCGACAGATTATCATCAAATGATTTTAAGTCAGAGTGCAGCAAAAAAATTGAAAGTGAATCGTGGCGATAAAATTGACGCCAGCCTGGCCCGGCAGTTTCAGGGTAAAAGGGAAAGAATACATTTAACTATCGAAATTATCGACATTGCGCATGCCAGTGTTACCAGCCGTAATGTCGCCTTCGTCAATCTTGATCTACTTATCGCGACAGAACAGTTTAAGGATGGTCGGGCGGTTCCTGAACTGGGGTGGAGTGGTAATGTTGAAGCAGGTGTAGCGCGTACATTTCCTTCATTTCGACTATTTGCGAGATCTATCTATGATGTTGAAAATATTGTCTCGGAGCTTGAAAAACAGGGTGTCCGGGTTAAAGCCAATGTTGGTGAAATTGAAACGGTGCAATCAATAGATTATAACCTGTCGGTTATTTTCTGGATTATCGCCTGCGTCGGCGCGGCAGGATTTGCATTTTCGCTAGGTGCCAGCCTGTGGGCAAATGTTGATCGTAAAGGACGAGATTTAAGTGTACTCAGACTGATAGGCTTCAGGAGCACTGTAATCATCCTTTTTCCAGTACTGCAATCCTGCTATACGGCTGTTATGGGCTGGTTAACAGCCGTGTTGGTTTACCTTGGGTTTGAGCTACTCATCAATCGCTTTCTCGCGCCACGCTTAAACATTCAGGGCAATTTGTGTTACCTGCTGGCGGAGCATTTTTTCTGGGCCCTGGCTTTGACTATTGTTACTGCAATCTTTGCTTCGATCCTCGGTGGGCTCAGGGCATCCGGTATAGAACCTTCGGATGGTTTGAGAGATCTATAATCACCTATAGGCGTAGGATAAATCCTACAGAAATAATAGCTTGATACTTACATCACCTGTTCCAGCCTGCCTATAGGCAAGAAAACAAATATTCCCGATAATATTCCCGTGTTTCAAAGGAACCGAACCAAGGAGATGTGTATATGGATATTCTCCCCACATCATAGGCAAGGAAGCCTAGCTGGAAGCCTCTGGAAGAAATAAAGCAGGTAATCTTTTAAGCCCTCAGACATTTGTTTGAGGGTTTTTTTATGTCTGTATTTAAATCTGTCTGTGCTAGCATAATCGCTGCTTACCAATTATTTTGAAGCCATATTAATATGTCCGGGACTATTGCAACCACTCCATTTGCCGCGATATACCTCATTGCCGGAAGCGAGCCTTTACTGATTCGCGACCATCTCGATCAATTGCGTAAAACACTTCGTGAAGCAGGCTACGAAGACATCCAGTCTTTGACGGCTGATTCGACATTTGACTGGGTAGCGCTACTCGACGAAGGGGATATGTTATCCCTTTTTGCCAGTCGAAAGTGTCGCATTATCAATATTGTTAATGGTAAACCGGGACAGAAGGGTTCGAAGGCAATTCAGCGTATCTGCGATAACCTGGATGATGAAACACTATTCATATTTGTAGTTCCCAGTCTCGATAAGACCACCAGAAATGCAAGCTGGTGCAAGCGTTTGCAGCAGCTTGGTGAGGTCATCGAATTAAAGCCGGTCTATGCAAACCAGTTGCCTGCCTGGATAAGTCAGCGTGCTCGAGTAAAAGGCCTGGAAATCGACGAACAATCCGCTTCATTTCTGGCCGAGCGAACCGAGGGAAACTTACTGGCAGCTGATCAGGAGCTGGAAAAACTTTCAATTCGATTTAAAGATCAGCAGCAGATCGATTTTGATACGATCGAGAAATCGGTATCGCAATCGGCACGTTACACCCACTTTGTGCTGGTAGATGCGTGCCTCGAAGGTAAGTTTGCGCGGGCAATGAAAATTCTAAATAGTTTGCGTGACGAAGGCTATGTGACAACGCAGATACGCTGGGCTTTACAATCGACTCTGGTTCAGTTAAACAGCCTGAAACTGGCACAGTCAAATGGTTCACTAGGCGATCGAGTCTGGCAGTCTTTGAGAATCTGGAAGTCCAAGCAACGCCTTTATCAGCAGGCATTATCGCGATTAAATAGTGGTCAGATTGAGCGATTATTACAAAGCTGTGCTACATTAGACCGCATCAGCAAAGGGCAGCAGGATGCTGATTATCCAGATCAGGACTGGCTGCATCTTCGATCTCTGATTGGACAGTTGAGCGGTAGCAAAATAGATTTTAGTAAACAGGTTAGACATTTTTAGAACGGGAAATATTATGGGTGCGGTTTTACAGGATACTTCGGAATCGGTTTCTATCGATTTAAAACAGTATATGGAGCAACTTGGCGTACAGGCGCGTCAGGCTTCGCAGATTATGGCACAGATCGACCCGCGAACTAAAAATGCCGGATTGTCTGCCATTGCTTGCAGAATCGATGCAAACCGGGAAGTAATAAAAGTTGAAAATGCAAGGGACTTGCAACAGGGGCAGGCAGACAGGCTCAGCGATGCGATGCTGGATCGACTCGAGCTCACCGATGGTCGAATAGACGCGATGGTGGAAGGGCTCAGACAGGTCGTCGGCTTAGCTGATCCGGTTGGCGAAATTAGCGATATGAAATTTCGCCCCAGTGGAATACAAATTGGTAAAATGCGTGTTCCACTCGGAGTGATTGGCATAATCTACGAATCCCGCCCCAATGTTACTATCGATGCTGCTGCGTTATGTTTAAAGTCGGGAAATGCCTCAATTCTTCGCGGTGGTAAGGAAGCCATACACTCTAATCGGGCGATATATCAGAGTATCGAAGAAGGCCTGTTGGAAGCCGGTTTGCCAAAGCATGCAGTGCAGGTAGTTAATACGACCGAACGTACCGCTGTCGGTCATATGCTAAATCTGCCTGAATTTATTGATATTATTATTCCGCGCGGCGGTAAATCGCTGATAGAACGTATCAGTAATGATTCAAAAATCCCTGTTATCAAACACCTAGATGGTAATTGCCACGTTTACATTGATGATAAAGCTAACCTGGACAAGGCCCTAAAGATTGCAATCAATGCAAAAACGCGTCGTTATGGCGTTTGTAATGCGATGGAAACGCTGTTAATTGCAGAACAGGTCGCTGACTCCATACTGCCAGAAATTGAAAAGGCATTGTTAGCAAAACAGGTTGAGTTGCGTGGCTGTGAACAGACTCGAAAAATCAGTAACAATGAGATGATTCAGGCCACTGAAGATGACTGGTATACCGAGTACATCGCTCCAATACTGGCGATCAAGCTTGTCGAAAATATGGATCAGGCAATTGATCACATCAATCACTATGGCTCCCGGCATACTGATGCCATTGTTACTGAAGATCTTACCCGAGCACGCGAGTTCCTTCGCCGGGTTGACTCCAGTTCGGTTATGGTTAATGCATCGATTGCTTTTGCCGATGGCTTCGAATATGGTCTGGGTGCAGAAATCGGTATCAGTACCGATAAGCTACATGTTCGTGGCCCCGTTGGCCTGGAAGGCCTCACTTCGCAGAAATATATTGTATTTGGAGATGGGCATATCCGGGCTTGAATATCATTGGAATATTTGGTGGTACATTTGACCCGGTTCATCAAGGGCATATAAGTCTTGCTGAACAGGCGCAGAAACGCCTTGCACTCGACCGGATTCAATTTTTACCCTGTGCTATGCCGGTACATCGTGGTCAACCTGTGGCTGACGGTGGGGACCGCTCGCGTATGCTTGAGCTGGCGATAGCCGGGCGAAGTAACTGGCAGGTGAATACCGTTGAACTTGATCGCGAAGGGCCTTCCTATATGGTTGACAGCCTTCGGATGATTCGTGATATGCAGTGTAGTGATCGCCTCGTTCTGTTGCTGGGTGTTGATGCTTTCAATGTATTCCATGAATGGAAATCACCAGAAGATATATTAAATCTGACACACATAGCTGTCTGTCATCGACCTGGCTCTGTGCCTGATCGAAATATTTTTCGCAGTCGGCAGATCAACGATGCTGATTTATTACGTTCATCCTCTGCCGGTCGTATCCTGTTCCTGAATATTGACGAAAGCCACTGTTCGTCTACCTGTGTCAGACAATCACTGTCACAGGGAGAATCGACCTCAGGTTGCCTGTCTCAGGCGGTTAGTCAATATATTCAACAACATCAACTATATGAGGTAAAGAGTGAGTGATAACGAGGCAGTAACCCTCTCGACTGAATCGCTAAAAAAGATTGTGATCGATGCACTTGAAGCTTTAAAGGCGAATGACATAGTCACTATCGATGTGCGCGACAGGGCCAGTTTTACCGATGTTATGTTTTTTGCCAGTGGAAATTCCAGTCGCCATGTCGGCTCGATTGCGGAGTCTGTCATAGAAGCTGCCCGCCACGCAGGTATTCCGCCGATTGGGGTTGAAGGCGAGTCAGTTGGAGAATGGATATTGATCGATCTCGGAGATGTTATTGTTCATGTTATGCAGCCAGAAACCAGAGCATTCTATGACCTCGAAAAGCTCTGGGGAGAAGAGATGTTAAATCAATCCGGACCAGATTCGGAATAGCTGTGCAACTGCGGATTATCAGTATTGGGCAGAAAATGCCCAGATGGGTTGACGATGCCTGTGCCGATTATTTGAAACGTCTGCCACGCGAATTGCCCCTGGAGTGGACAACACTGCCGCCAGGCCAACGTAAAGGGCGAAATAAGGTCGAAGTGATCAAGCGAGAGGAAGCGAATAGAATAAAACAGAAATTACTGCCTGGTTTAAATATCGCGCTAGATGAAAAAGGCAGGCAATGGAGCAGCCAGGACTGGTCGAATCAGCTCCAGAACTGGATGCAGGAATTCCCTCGCGTTAACATCATTGTCGGTGGCCCTGATGGACTCCCGGATGATTTTCTGACTAATTGTCATCAGCGCGTTTCCTTAGGGCGAATGACGATGCCGCATGCGCTTGTGCGTGTTGTTCTGGTCGAACAGATTTATCGCGCCTGGAGTATTAGCCAGGGTCATCCCTACCATCGTGAGTGATGACTGGACTATCCAGTTAAGTCCCGATTAATCGAATTAAGTTATCATAGATAAATGATTTATCTCGCATCAGGTTCACCTCGTCGCGCAGAGTTATTACGCCAGATAAACCTGGATTTTGAGGTGATGCCGGTGAACATTGATGAATCTCCGCTTCAGTTCGAGTCTCCCTCCGTCTATGTAGAGCGTATGGCAAATAGTAAGGCGGTGGCCGGTCGTGGCAAACTGAGTGACAAAGACCCCGATGCAGTTGTGTTAGCCGCAGATACTATCATCACAATAGATGATAAGATTATTGGCAAGCCAGTCGATGAGGAGCATTGCCGATGTATATTATCTACGCTTTCTGGTCGGGAACATCGGGTGA